>JBGTFX010000428.1:0-5030 GCA_041747055.1 Balneolaceae bacterium | reverse complement strand
GCCAACTCTCCTATGGTCATATGTTTAGGCTGAGGAAGTTTACTCATTACTTTTGGCCCGAGCTTGTTATCCCGTTTCATTCTGGCAAAGTACATGGGAGGTTCAGGTTGACCATCAAGAATAAAATTCACAAAGTTGTCTTCTGATGAAGCAGATTTTATCGAAGCATTATATCGTAACTCGTAGCCTACAGTGGATTCAGGGATTGCTCCCAATGCTTTTCCACAGGCACTTCCTGCTCCGTGTCCCGGCCAAATTTGCAGGTATTCAGGGACTTTTTTGAACTCTTCAACCGAACCAAAAAGAGTTCGGGCAGACGGTTCCATAACATTGGCTTGTCCCGCAGCTGATTCCAGTAAATCCGGGCGGCCAACATCTCCTACAAAAACAAAATCTCCGGTTGCAATACCCAGGGGTTCATCTGCTGTAGCGCCATCTGTAATAAAATAGCTTAAATGCTCCGGAGTGTGTCCCGGCGTATGCCATGCTTTAATAGTGATATTACCGATCTTAAATTCATCTCCATCTTTCATCAGCTGATAATCATAGCTGCTGTTTTTCAGCCACTCATATTTCCAGTCTTTGTCCCCCTCGTCAGATGCATATACCTTAGCACCCCTTTCGGCAAATTCCCGAAGCCCGGAAATGTAATCGGCATGGATGTGTGTATCAGCCGCGGCTACAATGGTTAAATTCTGCTTTGCTGCATGCTCAATATATTGATGGATATCTCTCATTGGATCAATAATAACTGCCGTTTTATTAGCCTGACACCCAATTAAATAGGCGTATTGAGCTAACTTTTCATCAAAAAACTGTTTGAAATACATAGTCGGTTCTCCGTTTAATTATTTAATAATAGTCGTTGACTTACTTTTTTTGAGGAAGTTCTGTAGCCTGTACAAATCAATGTGGTAATTTATCTCGCAACATACCATACGTGTACGTCCCTGCGATAGCTGCTAAAATAGGCACAATCATAACCGTTATTCCACTTCCAAGTAAAGCGAACATGGGTCCGGGGCACGCCCCTAAAAGTGCCCATCCTAATCCAAACATGCTGCCGCCAATAATGTAACGTTTCATTTGTGATGGATCCTTAGGTGGAATGGCTATGGGATTTCCCTGCACATCTTTCATCTTATTTCTTTTGATGATCTGTATAGAGATGATTCCCACAATTACCGCCAACCCAATAATTCCATACATATGTATGGAATCGAACCGGAACATCTCCTGAATTCGAAACCAGGATACCACTTCTGATTTTACCAGTACAAATCCAAAAGCAGTACCGATGAGTAAATATTTTAAATATTCTGTGAACTTCATTTTAATAGCATCTATTAGAACCTGTCAGCGTCCATAGGCCCTGACAGCGTTCGGTTTAATTTATTACTTATGTTGTTGTCATCCGACGCTGCCAGGTTTTACAAACGCTGACAGGTCTTTTTTAACCTAAAAGTATTGGGTAGAGAAAGTAAGTCATAAATAACCCTCCGATAAAAAAACCAATAACCGCAACAAGTGAAGCTAATTGCAGGTCTGATAGCCCCGAAATGGCGTGACCCGATGTACATCCTCCGGCATATCTGGTTCCAAATCCAACCAGAAATCCGCCGATCACTAAAACAGTAAATCCAATTCCGGTTCCAAGAGAGCTCCAGGTGAAAAAGTCATTTGGCACAAGCCCGTCAAAATCCTGAATACCCAGCGCTTGTAAATCCGCTATCGTTGATGAGGCCAGTGCAATAGGTTCAGGATTTGCAAAGACATACCCACCTAAAAAACCTCCAAATATGGACCCTAACAGAAAAGTTAAATTCCATTTACCGGCTGATTTCCAGTCGTAATTAAAAAATTCAACATTGCCGAAGTTACAAGCTGCACAAACATGCCTGAAGTTGGATGAAACTCCAAATAATTTACCGCCTACAAGTAGCAAAATAGGAACAGTCAATCCAATAATTGGCCCTGCTACGTACCATGGCCAGGGATCATATAAAAAGTCTAACATCGTTATGTTAATTTAGTTTTTATTTTTTCTGGATATGAATATACGGGTAATGTAATTACTTGTCAATACAAGTTGAAAGTTTAATTTTTCCCGGACATCTTTTTAAAGCAGGAATGGTGTTGTTGTGTTGGGAATAGAGCAATATTTTATTCAACTCTTAACTTGTATTAACAGGTATTGATGTAATGAGTTTTATTCGATACATTTAAGTCAGGAATTGAACCACAGATTATATGTTAAAAGAAGGAATCCCAAGACATAGTCAAATTTCACAATGGCTTCGAAGCCAAATTGAAAAGGGTAAATATAAGGCCGAAGAGAAGTTGCCATCAGAAAATGATCTGGCCAAAAAATTTGATGTCAGCCGGGTTACTATTCGACGTGCACTACAGTCTCTGGAGAGTGAAGAAATTATTTATCGGTGTCAGGGATTGGGTTCATTTGTTAGTGAAACAAGAACTCCTCATAACTTGGTGCGTCTGACCGATTTTAATGAGGACATGCAAAATGCGGGTCTGGAAGCATCATCTGAGGTAAGGAAATTTGAAACCATAGATGCTCCGGATTGGCTCTCTTCTTCACTTAATATTGAATCAGGAAAAAAAGTACTGCAGATTGACCGGCTTCGATTAGCTGATGGCAAACCCATTGCCTACGACAGCACCTGGCTGCCAATTTTCTATGGTCAGCTTTTAACAAGTGAGAAGCTTAAAGAATCCACCATTTATAAAATACTTGAGCAGGAGTATGATATTCAGATCCAAAGAGGCACCTATCTTTTTTCAGCAAAATCCGCAGATGAAGTATTGGCGGAAGAATTATCAGTAGGAATTGGATCAGCCCTGATGTTAATCGATCGTACAACTTATACCCTTGGAAACAAACCTGTATATTATCAAAAAAGGTATTATAGAAGTGATAAAGTTATGTACGAAATGACCCTGGAAAGGGCGAAAGAAAGTGAAGGAAATTCTACCAATTTGCCTTTAAAAGAATTTATACCTGTTTTTAAATCCTAAGTCTATTTATAGAATTTGCCTCTCATAATTGACATTCTCTTCATAGTTCTGCAATATCAGCAAATATTTCATTCACAAGTAGTATTCAAATAAAGTAAGGAAAGCTGAATCTTTTTCAGTCTTCTTTCGTAACCGTTGTAATAACCAACATCATATCTAACCTAATCATCATTTATATGACATCATTAAGACTATGGGTGTTAGGGATGGTTTGTGCTGCTGCTCTACTGGCTCCGGCATCTGCTTTTTCTCAAAACCTCGAAACATTCGAAAAGAACGTAACAGAGTTTACGCTCGATAATGGACTGCATTTCATTATTGTGGAACGCAATGTCTCACCAACTGCTCATTTCTTTACCCTTGTGGACGTAGGTGCCGCAAATGAACCCGTTGGACGAACCGGAATTGCTCATATTTATGAGCATATGGTATTTAAAGGAAGTAAAACAGTAGGCACTACTAATTACGAAGAGGAAGTTAAGTTCATTAATCAAATGGATGATGCCTACAGCGCATGGCTGACCGAACGAAATAAGTTTGAGCCCGATGAAGAAAAATTGGCTGAACTTTGGGCAGCATTTGAAGAGCTTCAGGATAAAGCCGGTGAGTTTGTTGTAAACAATGAATTTACCCAGATTATAGAACGAGAAGGAGCAACGGGTGTGAATGCTTTTGCATCCACCGATGCAACAGGATATTTCTACAGCTTACCACAAAACAAAGCTGAGTTATGGTTTATGCTCGAAGCCGATCGCTTCATCAATCCTGTTATGAGAGAGTTCTATACAGAAAAAGAAGTGATTTACGAAGAGCGAAGGCAGCGTACCGATTCAAATCCTTTTGGACGTTTACTGGAGGAATTTGCCGCAACTGCATATTCTGCTCATCCTTATAAGAATCCGGTTGTAGGATGGCCGTCAGATATACGAAATACCACAATTAGAGATACCTGGGAATATCACGACAAATTTTATGCACCTTCCAGTTTTACCGTTACCATTGTAGGGGATGTAAATCCCGCAGAAATGAGAAGACTTGCAGAGAAATATTTCAACCCGATGCAGTATAAAGATCCCGCACCGGAACTTCTTGTAGAGGAACCGGCACAAAGAGGTGAGCGACGCTTTATAATTGAAGAGCAGTCTCAGCCAATCTATTTAGAAGGATATCATACAGTAAATAATCAGCACCCGGACTTTCAGTCATTAAATTTACTGGCTGCTATATTAACCAACGGACGAACTTCCAGGCTTTACAGAAGAATGGTAGTTGAAGATCAAACTGCCCTTCAGGTGTCTGCACAAAATGGTTATCCGGGGAGTAAATATCAGGGAATGTTTATCAACTTTGTTGTACCCAATCAAGGAGTGGATATGGAAGATGTGGAATCTACACTACGAGAGGAATATCAAAAGGTAATCGATGAAGGAGTTACCCGGGAAGAGCTCGACAGAGTGCGAACGAATGCACGGGCAAGTTTGGTTCGGAGACTTACATCTAACCAGGGAATTGCGCAAACCATGGCATTTGCTCACGTAAATGGCGGAAGCTGGAAAACGGCGTTTACCGATATTGAGCGGCTTAATGATGTAACCGTTGAAGATATTCAGCGGGTTGCGAGAGAGTATATCAAGAAAAACAACCGCACGGTCGGGATGATCAAGAACGTGCAGGCTGATGAAATAGCAAGAAATTAATTAAGGGGATCTCTAAAATGAATTTTAAAACTATGAAACGTAACACAATTCTGATTTTTGCACTGATGTTTACAGCATCTTGTGCCACACAAGAACAAGCTGTTGACAGGTCACAACCTGTAGATGTAAACAGCCTGGAATATCCGGAGCTCAACCCATATCAAATTCCGGAAGTCGAAACCTTTGAGCTTGCTAATGGAATTACCTTTTATCTGATGGAAGATAATGAGGTGCCTTTGATAAATCTGAACATGATTGTAAGAGCCGGTTCATTTATGGAGCCTGAAGATAAGCTCG
>JBGTFX010000427.1:0-7670 GCA_041747055.1 Balneolaceae bacterium | reverse complement strand
AAGGAGTTCAAGTTTGGCGATATACTGAAAACAGCATGAATATAATATTATCGGCATTTAATCAGCTAAAACAGTTGAGAGATCAGGATTTGAGCCATGATATGAATACTCTGTATGAGAGATCTGATTTATTGGAAGATGCTGCCCCGGGCGCAGTTATTGGAATACGAGGGAATCCTTCTTTAGGCAGAGTTTCAGAAATTGGTATGGGAATTCAAAATCCCTATGATCCGACAAATCCCGGTGGTCCCGGTGTACCATTATTAAATGCAGAAATTTGGTTGAACGAGCTTAGGGTATCAGGTTATGATAACGAAACAGGCTGGGCGGCCAATGGAAAAGCAAATTTAAAACTTGCCGATTTTGCCAGCATTGATGGAAATGTTACCCGCCAAACACAGGGATTTGGAGCATTAAACTCCAGATTGGGACAGCGAAGGGTAGACAATCAAATGGCGTACGATTTAAGCGGCACATTTAATCTTCATCGTTTTATTCCCGAACGGTACGGATGGAATATTCCCCTTAGTTTATCAGCCAGGGCATCATCCTCCATTCCAAAATTTTTACCCAATCAGGGGGATATTCGGTTTGAGGATTTTGAAAATGCAATTCGGTCTAACACGAATTTATCGGAAGAATTGCAAGACAATGCTATTGAAGCTCAGAGAAGAGAAGCGGAAACGTATTTAGAAAGCTATTCTATAAATTTATCAAATGTCTCTAAGAGGAACTCCCAAAATCAACTTGCACGATATACCCTCGATAACACCACATTCAATTATAATTACAATACAGGTATAGGAAGAAATCCCGAACAACTTTTTCAGGATAACTGGAATTTTAATTCATCGCTTCGATATAGTCACACATTCAGGAATGTAGGCTTTGTGAGACCATTGAGGTTTTTGGATGATATCCCCCTTTTAAATTTAGTTTCCGGAGTTCAGTTGGGTTATATGCCCAATAATTTCACATCATCAATCAGCACTTCTCGAACATTTGAAGAAAGAAAACAACGTGTTTTAACAGGTCAGGATGAGCTTCCTCTTCGTCAGACGCATAATTTCACTTATAACACAGGTGTTGGTTTTGGGTACAACCTTCTTAGATCTATTAATACTACATTTCAGGCAAGGAATACTTTTGATTTAAGTCGATTTACTACACGTGATGCAGGATTAACAGGAGTAGACGCAGACGCTTTTGAAGCGATCCCAACATTTGAAGTATTTCGTGATTTAATAGATAATTCTTTATCTCCCCGAAGAAGTATATACAACGAAGACTATACAGCAAGCTGGCAACCACGTCTTAATCGAATAAATGCACTGAACTGGTTTAATTATACCGTTCGCTACGGGGGAGGTTTCAGGTGGGAAAACGCCCCATTTGAGTCGAACCTGGGGGCAAGGGTTTCCAATACTTTCAGGCTTGACCACACCGTAAGAATGGATATAAACAATTTATTGAGAAGATCAGGACTTTATAATGATGCCGTTACTGCCGACCGGGAAAAAGGCAGGGAACGGGATGCAAGATCAAATCAAGAAGATGCTGAACCGATTGGTATTGACGAACATTTTGTTTATTTCGGTAGAAAAGTATTATTGGCTGTTTTCAGTATTCAGGATGTAGATATTAATTACAATAACTCAAAAACAGCTGCACAAGCGGGCTATGGGGGAGGGTCGCAGCTTTACGATTTATTCAATGACAATAAATTTTCCCCAAGCTTAGGTTATCGGTTGGGAATATCAGAACAAATCAGTACCAATCAGTTGATCAGTAATTTGGATGGGGAGTCAACGATACAGCTTCCATCAACCAACACGTTTTCGGATAATGTTACTCTTACATCAAGGTTTGCTCCGTTCAGCAATTTATCGGTGGACTTAAACTGGGAAACTCGATGGGATGAACGAATTACCGAAACTTTAACACTTGATCCGTCTGATCAGCTTACCTCAGTTTTGAGTTCATCCGGTAATATAACCTCTTCGGTTTGGGCATTTGGACCGGGATATCGTGATTTATTTGAACGGCAGTTGCAAACGGCTATTGATGATATTGTTCCAGGCGAAAATATAATATCGGATGAGCAGGGAAGTAATAATGGACGAACATTGCTAAATCGTGTTACCCTCCAGGAAGACTTTAGAAAAGCATATTTGGGTAGAAGTAGCTCCACCGGAGATAAAAATTTCACACCAATCCCTTTGCCAAACTGGAGAGTAAACTGGACCGGAATTGAAGGCTTTCTGCCGTTCATCGGACAATTTATGCAACGTGCATCTTTTACTCATTCCTATACAGGAAATTTTAGAATGGGGTGGAGCCTGAATAATGATCCCGGAGCTGTCATTAGCCGGAATGTAGGTAATTTTACAGTGGAAGATATTCGACCAGAATTTGAGCCCAACTCTGTAATTGTTGAAACCCGATTTTCTCCGTTGGCACAGTTAAACGTAACATGGGATAATGGTTTGAGAACGCAGGTTGGTTACGAAACTAGTACACTGACAAGTCTTGCTATGTCTAATATTCAGGTAACGGAGCGATCATCCAAGGGAGTTAGGCTGTCGATGGCTTACACAATTCGGAATTTTAGAATTCCATTTTTCATAAACCCTTCAAATAATATTGATATTACAATAAATGGGAATTTTATTGATGATAAAGAGGAGCGTTTTCTATTGGAGTCGGATTTGTCGAGAGCATTACAGGTTAATGGTGATGAGCTTGTAAGAGATCCATCTGTGTTTGAAATTGGTGAAACCAGAATCTCAGGGCAGTCTCGTTTTAACGGCTCTTTAGTCATTGGATATCGTTTTTCCAGTACACTGCAATCTAATTTTGAATACAGCTACACCAATATCACCCCGAAATCTTCGCGTACCTTTGCCCGAACCACGCATGATATTCGCTTTAATATTCGAATAAATATTCGTTCAATTTAAATCGAGTTTTAAAAAATCATCTAACGATTGGTGTTACCGTCTGATGGATGCCTTGATTATTGTTACCCGTCTGACCGCAACAGCAGCGTTCGGACGGGGTTTATAGTTTGAGCGTCAACCTGAGCGCAATTACGTCAAAAGCGGGTGGAACTGCGC
The DNA here is from genome assembly GCA_041747055.1 of Balneolaceae bacterium. GTDB lineage: Bacteria > Bacteroidota > Rhodothermia > Balneolales > Balneolaceae > SW132. The sequence continues at coordinate 4,554 of JBGTFX010000427.1, read as the reverse complement.
TCATGGGTGACGATTCATAGATCTCAGGTTTTTTACGGGCTTTCTACACATTTTCTTTTCTGGATTGATAGGTTTGAAAACCAATCCCAAAAAAGGAAAAGATCAGCATCAGGTAGGCAAGCCAATCCCCATAAGCAGTATAAAATGTTTTTTTATCTGTTTTATAAATGGTAAAAGAAAATGCGTCTTCGGTCCAGTATTCGGTTTGATGCTGAACCTTACCATCCGGTGATATAACCCCGGAAATTCCATTATTGGCCGATCGTGCAATCCATTTTCGATGCTCCATAGCCCGGAGTCGAGCATAGGCAAAGTGCTGTGAATGGCCGCTGGTATCTCCCCACCAGCCATCATTTGTGATAATGGTAATAAAATCAGCACCATTACCCACAAATTTATTCACCCAGCTTGGGAAAACTGAATCATAACAGATTAAAGCAGGTGTTTTCACTCCATTTATGTTAAAGAGTTTAGCCTCTGTACCTAATCCATAACCGGCAAGATTTGCCCAGTTTATCCAATCGTAAATGTCGAGGTTGTGTAGGAAATTAACAAAGGGGAAGCGTTCAACAACCGGAACTAGTTTACCTTTTTCATAGAATTGAGTTCGCTCACCGTGCTGTAAATGAAAGGCTGCGTTGTACACATTGTATGATCGCCCATCTGCTGTTCCGCGAGCGAGAACGGGAATCTCACCATTTTCATAATAGTTTATAAAACCCGTTCCGGTGATCAAGTCTGTATTCCAAACTCTTAAGCTGTCTTGAATACGGCTTATAAAGCCATTTTTAATCGTCAACGAAGCGTCTACTGCGTTTTCGGGCCAGATAACCAGTTCTGTTTTGTCAGTTACAGCTTCGCCTGACATTCGCAGAAGTTTGGAGAGAAGTTCATCAAGTGATTCCAGTCCCCCGAAATCAGTGTAAGAATCTGAATTGGGCTGAACAATTACTACCTCAACCGGTTTTCCCTCTTCGCTGACACTGACGATCATCGCCAGCACCGAAAAAACAGGAAAGGCTAAAAATATCAACAGTGAGCTTTTTAGTAGATATTTAGATTTTGTTTGGATGTATTGGAAGATGAGAGCGGCGGTGAATACAATCCAAAAGCTTATCCCCCAAACACCTGTTACAGAGATATATTGAATAGCACCTGTGAGATTCGCCCACGCATTACCGAGTGTAAGCCACGGCCAGGCTAAATCCCAGTTATGATGCAGAAATTCGTAGCTGACCCATAATGCCGCTGCTAAAAAGGATGAAAGAATTGGATTTAGTTTACTTAAAAACATTCTTCGTGCAAGCCATAAAGGTATCAGCATTAAAACAGCATTTGCCAAAATTGCAGCTACACCTGCAGCGAGATCTGCCATCATCAACCAATAAGTGGTAAATAAATTCCATAACACAAAACATGGGTAGGTATACAAAATCATCTGCCTTGTATTGATGCTGATAATCGCCACCCTGAACAAAAAGACGAATGCGGGAATTTGAAGAATTGCCAGATTAATTGGAGGAAAGGCAAGACTTAGAAAAATGGCGGCAGTAATAGTGAGATACCAGGGATTATCCCAAAAAATGTTTTTGTTCATCTATTCAGTATAATTTTTTCCGGCGATTACGATAACAATTTCACCTTTAATAGAGTCTCTTTTTTTCCACTCCTCGGTAATTTCGGATAGATGTCCACGGTCTATTTCTTCGAATTTTTTTGAGAGCTCCCGGGCAATGCAGATCCATCGATCGGGCGCAGCAAATTTAGAAAAACGATCTAAAAATCGAATTAATTTATGTGGGCTTTCGTAAACAACGGTGGTTATGTCAGAGTCAGCAATTGCCTCCAATCGTGTTTTCCGACCTTTTTTTGGTGGCAAAAACCCCTCGAATAAAAAGCGGTCGCTAGGCAGACCGCTTGAAGCGAGAGCAGTGGTAACGGCATCGGGCCCCGGAATAGTACAAACTGTATGACCTTCTTGATGAGCTATTCGGGTAGCTAAAAAACCAGGATCAGAAATTCCCGGCATTCCTGCATCGCTGATAATGGCGATATTTAATCCGGCATTTAAAAGATTTACAATATGACCAATCTTTTGATGCTCATTGTGTTGATGAAACGAAAAGACAGGTTTATCGATTAAAAAATGCTGAAGTAGCACTTTTGATGATCGCGTGTCTTCGCAGGCAATTTGATCTACCGATTTTAGTGTTTCAATTGCGCGGGGTGAAAAATCAGACAAGTTTCCGATGGGTGTTGCAACGATAAAGAGTGTAGCCACTGAGTGTTTTTGGCTTTAAAAGGTTTAAAAATAGTACTGAAAAGATAATAGCAAACTTCGTAGTTTATTGTCATAATAAACAAAACAGTTAAATCACCTAATATAATATGGATTTTCGACCGTCCGGTATTAACCACATGACCATTCGTGTTAATGAAATAGAACGAGCAGAAAACTTTTATGGAGAAATCCTTGGGTTTGAACTGGTTCGAAAAATGGGACAAAGCATGGCTGTTTATAAAATCGGAAAAGAGGATACATTGGTGATAGTAGAGGCAGAAACGAGCTACGATCCAAACTCCCGTGATTTCCGGGTTGATCATATTGGGTTTTATCTGGATTCAGCCGATCATGTGGATGAGATGGCCACCTATCTGCGCGAAAATGAAGTAACAATTTTAAGCGGGCCCGCCAATCGCAAAAAAGGTAGGTTTGTATTTGCCTCAGATCCCGATGGAAATATGATTGAATTCTTTTACGAAGGATAATTTAGACGCATATTTTCAGATGTAGTGAAACAATGTCAGCCATAATGGTAAGTTATATACGTGGCACGTTGTTTGCTGTAATCACTAACTCTTGTAAGCGTGTATAAAGACTTTATAACAATTTGAAATTTTTGAAAAGAAAAATGGTTAAGAACGAAGAACAAAATATTGAAGAACAGGAAACAGTACAGCCGGAAGAAAATGCTGAAACTGTTTCTGAAGAAGTGGATGCTCTGGTAGAAGAACAACAGCAAAAAATTGCAGAACTGGAAGAGGAAGTTGCTCATTTAAAAGACGCCCAACTCCGTAAAGCTGCCGAAATGGATAACATGCGCAAGCGGCTTGATCGTGATCGCGTGCAAACATTCGAAAATGCCAGAAAATCGGCACTTGAAGAATTTCTGCCTATCAACGATGATCTGCTACGAACTCTTAAAGCGATGGAAGAGGCAGATGCCTCTCCTTCGTACTTAGACGGAATTCGATTGGTTGCCGGTAAATTTGATGATGTTCTGAAACGTTACAATGTGGAAAGAATTGATGAAGCAGGAGTTCCATTTGACGTAGATTTGCATGATGCCATGCTTCGCCAAAAGCCGGAAGATGACTCTCTTGAAAGTGGAATTGTTCTACAAGTAATCGAAAATGGTTACCGAATTGGTGACAAAACACTACGACACGCAAAAGTAATTGTAAGCGAATAAAAAACGCATTTCATGTCCAAACGAGATTATTACGAAGTATTAGGAGTAAGTAAAAGTGCTGATGAAACGGAGCTTAAGAAAGCTTATCGGAAGTTAGCAATGAAGTACCACCCCGATCGCAACAAAGGGGATAAAGAGGCTGAAACAAAGTTCAAGGAAGCTTCTGAAGCTTATGATGTTTTACGCGATCCACAAAAAAGACAACGATACGACCAATTTGGCCACTCAGGAATGAATGGTGGAGGATTTGGCGGAGGGGCCGGTGCTTCTGATTTCGAAGATATTTTCAGCCGATTCAGTGATATTTTCGGCAGTGATATATTCGGAGGTGGAGGCGGCGGAGATCCATTTGGAGGCCGTTCACAAGGCCGGAGAAGAAGCAGCCATGGCCAACCCGGATCTGATATGAAAGTTCGGGTGAAGCTCACACTGGAAGAAATTGCAGAAGGTGTTGAGAAAACGCTGAAGGTAAAAAGACAAAAGAAATGCGATTCCTGTAACGGAACCGGCGCAGAAACTGAAGCCGATTTCGAAACCTGTTCCACCTGTAACGGAATGGGGGAAGTGAGGCAGGTATCACGAACCATGTTTGGCCAATTTGTAAACGTGCAGCCGTGTCCAACTTGTAGGGGAGAGGGGCGAATAATCCGAAATAAATGTTCTGCATGCTCCGGAGAAGGACGAGTAATATCCGAAGACAAAGTGACCATGAATATTCCTTCCGGTGTGGCCGAGGGAAATTACATTACACTGCGACGACAAGGAAATGCGGGTGTTCGTGGCGGAGAACCCGGAGACCTGATTGTCATTATCGAGGAAAAAGAACACAAGCATTTTGAGCGTGATGGGAATGATATCTTTTACGATTTAAACTTAAGTATTCCCGATGCTGTGCTTGGAACCAGTATTGAAGTCCCTACTCTTAAAGGAAAGGCAAAAGTGAAGGTAGAACCGGGTACTCAACCCGGTAAGTTACTTCGTATGAGAGGACGTGGAATTCAGGGTTTAAATAACACGGGTACAGGCGATCAGTTCATAAAAGTGAATGTCTATATTCCCAAAGATCTTTCGAAAGATGAGC
>JBGTFX010000426.1:0-11632 GCA_041747055.1 Balneolaceae bacterium | reverse complement strand
AGGCTTGATAGCTTCCTTTATCAGTCGTGACGCTGTAATTACCATCTTTACCTTCAACTTTTTTAACCGTTTCATAAAGGTTGATATTCAAATCATAATGCTCAGCAGCCCGCCGATAATACTCAAGCGCTTCTTTTCGGGTTGGTTTGGGGCCATGAGATATAAATGGAATGTTCCCGATTTCCAGGCGGTCTGATGTGGAGAAAAAGGTCATGTTAATTGGATAATGGTAAATGGAATTCACCAAACATCCCCGATCGATAATGAGGGAGTTTATCCCTCTGTTTTTTAGTGAAATTGCCGTTGCAAGACCAATAGGCCCGGCGCCGATGATGATTACTTCAGAGTTGTTTTTAGAGTTCATAAAATGATTAGTACGTGTTAAAATCAATAACAGTGAATAAAAGTTAACAGGCCTATAGAAATTGTTCGAAATATCTCGCTGTTACCTGCTCTGCCCACCCGGCGGGTTGACTCCAAAATCCAACATGTCCACCCTTTTCAAGAAATACTGCCGTGAGGTATGGATTGTTTTCTATTTCATCTACCGGCGTAAATTCAAATGGGCAAAGCGGATCTTGCTTACTGTGTATGATTAGTCCCGGTGTTTGAATCTCGTTCATAAAAAATGCGCTTGAACATTGTTGATAATAATCCTCAGCATCATCAAATCCGTGAAGTGGACCGGTTACCTGATCATCAAAATCATACAGGCTACTTCCGTTAAACATGGGCAAATCCGAAAACATTTCCCTCTTTTCTTCAAGTTTAGAGACAAGTGTACGTAAAAAACGATAATCATATAATCTGTTAAATCCATTCTGTAGGTTGATGGATCCACTCTTTAAATTAAAGGGTGTAGAAACGGCTGAAAAAGCAGTAATGATATGCTTGTTTTGATGGAATCGCAGGTAATTTAGCAGCATGCTGGCTCCTAAAGAAAAACCGGTTGCGAAAATTTGGGTTGAAGGGAAATATTCATCAATCCATTTAAAAATAGTACCGGGATCCTCTGTTTCACCGGAGTGATAAAATCGTGGCTGCTTATTCATCACACCACTGCAGCTTCGAAAGTTGACAGCTACAATATGCATACCATTATCAAAGAGATGTTTGCCGAGCTTTCGAACATAATAACGGTCGGATGATCCCTCCAGGCCATGAAGAATGACCACGACAGGGGAGCCCTTTTTTTCCTGTTCAGCAACATCCAAATCGATAAAGTCATCATCAGGCGTAGTAATACGTATTCGCTTGTATTCCATAGAGGGTGATGAAAATAGAAGCGAAGGTAAAATAGTATGAGCATGGCCATTAAAACACCATGGTACAGATTTGAAATCAGAAATTGTATGTTGGCTCATAACAACGCAAGCTTGAAATTATCATCAAATGATCTCCTTTAAAATAAGGACTTTAGAAAGCACCCACCGGCCTGACAGCCTAGAAGTTTTTGGGAAATAACTTTTTTACGGGTTCATTCAACCCGACGCTGACAGAAACCCGGAAAAGACGCCGGGAATACTGTCAGGTGGTCTAAGAAACTAACCATTTTAGAAAGAAAATGTCTGATGCAGATAGGGATGAATCCAAATCAAAAAGAGATATTAACAAATGCATTCAGTATCATTTTAATTTTAATTGAACAGGCACTATACGAATAATGGAAAACTTTCAGGGAAAAATACCCGTCAAACGAATTACAGCAATTGATTTGGGCACTAATTCATTTCATGCAATCATTGTTGATATTTTCTCAGACGGCAGTTTTTATATCGTAGACAGGCTTAAAGAGATGGTATTGCTTTCCGAGAAGGGTTTTGATAATAGATTGTCTCCACAGGCAATAGAAAGAGGGGTGGAGGCTTTAAAAAGAATAAAAACATTATCTGACCATCAAAGCTCATCAAAAATTTTGGCGAATGCTACAAGTGCAATTCGAGAGGCCGAAAACGGTGGCGAATTCATCCAAAAAGTGATTGATGAAATAGGAATTAAAATCAATGCCATTCCCGGCAGGGTGGAGGCAGAGTTGATTGGCCTTGCTGTCCGGCACGGAATTGAAATGACTGAAAAACCTTCATTGATTATGGATATTGGTGGAGGAAGCGTGGAATTTTTATTGGGAGATAAGAATGTATTTTATCATGTGAGCAGTAAAAAATTGGGTGTGGCTCGAATGACAGCTTCATTTGTAGATAATGATCCCATCACAAATGAAGAAATTGACAAACTGACAAATCACTTTAAAGATAATTTAGTAGATGTGGCTCAGGCATTTGCCATGAACCGCGCTTCCCTGTTAATAGGATCATCCGGTACGATGCAAAATATTGCCCTGATGATTACTTCCAGGAAAAAAAAGTCTCCTTCACTATCAATTAATGAGCTTGAATTTACATCGGAGGACTTTTTTGAGTTTTATGATGATGTGATAAAAATGAACAGTAAAGAGAGGTCCGATCTTACGGGGCTGGATGAGAAGAGGATCGATATTATTCTACCCGGTTTGGTATTGGTCCGCTACGTTCTTAAAACGTTTGGCATTAAAAAAGTAAAAATATCATCACAGGCACTTCGGGAAGGAATTATTCTTCGGTTTATCAAAAAAGAGATGAGTGATATTCAGCTTTTGAACGACTCGTACAGTCCTCGGATGCGAAGTGTAATGGAATTGGTAAAAAAATATGACTGGCATGAAGCACACTCAAGCCATGTGGCAAAACTTTCTCTAATTCTGTTTGATGCATTTCGTGATCAGCTTGAGTTAACTGAAACGGATCGTGATCTTTTGCACTATGCGGCATTAATGCATGATATCGGATATTTCATCTCCCATAAAAAACATCATAAACATTCGCTGTACATCATTAGGAACTCTGCGTTAATGGGATTTAAAGAGTATGAAATTGAGTTGATGGCAAACATCGCAAGATATCACCGGAGATCTACTCCCAAAATGCGGCATTCTTATTTTAAAACTTTATCGATTGAGCAAAGGGGGAGAGTTAAAAAGCTGGCCGGAATTTTAAGGGTGGCAGATGGCCTCGATCGCAGTCACTATCAAAACGTTAGAAGCCTGGATGTAGTAAAAACCAAGTCAAAGGTAGAAATCAACATCCAAACCGAAGCCGATCCCCAACTTGAAATTTGGGGCGCTATGAGAAAACGCACTCTTTTAGAAGATATACTTGGAGCGGATGTTGAAGTGGTTGCTCAATAATATTCTTTATTCGCCCTCACCCTCGTTCCCTCTCCCGCGGGAGAGGGATGATCGTTTGTAAAGTTAGATGGTAAATTTGGGATGAAGTTGCTTGACATTTAACACAGTACCTTGCGCCATTCAAAAAATAGATCAAGTGGATGTAAGAGCCTCCTTCAAGCGTGTTTACACCATGATGCGTGGCGTTTTTTAGAAGGAGACTGTTACTGAGATATTAGTTAGAAATTCCTGCCATAACCCACAACGCAGACAGGAACTACGCTCCGCTCCGTACGCTGTCAGGTTGTTTATTTTTATTTCCCATTACTTTCTTCCTGAGCAGCTTTCAACATCTGGATGTATTCGTACCGGGCTTTTATTCCTGATCGATTTCCATAGAATGCTCCTAAACCACAGGAAAAAGCTAGAATTACAATCAGGATTAGTTCTGCACCACTGGCTTCTTCGCTGACGGTAAGAATCCAAATTGCCGGGGGAAGAAATATGGCCACCGCCAATCCGTAATGCATATTGGTTGGGGCGGGTACTTTCTTGATAAAGCGTTTGACTACTGCATAGGTGAAGTTCAGATAAATAAATCCAAAACCGAGAAGCGCAAGAAGACCTATATATGATGGATCATTTACATAGCCCAAAAAAGGATTGGTGGTAAGAATAACCCCCAAGGAGATCATAATTACCCATGTCATATAAGCAAATACGCGGGATGTGTCTTGCATAAAAAATAAGTTTGACAGTAAAATTTAAATTTGAGAGAGTGTCTAAAAACGTTACGAGGTCTTGCGGGAAATATAAGAAGATTATTCTGTAATTGACTGACAGAGTTCAATCAGTACTCCATGGTTATTTTTGGGATGGACAAAAGCCACCCATTTATTATCGGCTCCTTTTTTAGGTTTCTCATTTAAGATGGTAAAGCCTTCATCTCTGAGTCGGTTCAACTCTTTATTAATGTCCTCCACCTCAAAAGCTACATGATGTAATCCTTCGCCTCGTTTTGCAATATATGATTCAATAACCGAATCCGGGCTTGTGGCCCCCAAGAGTTCTACCTTGGATTCTCCCGTCTGAAAAAAAGCGGTCTCTACATTTTCGCTTTCTACTGTCTCTGTTTTAAAGCAGGGCCTGTTTAACAGTTTCGAATATGTTTCTATGGCTTCTTCGAGATTTTTAACAGCAATTCCTATGTGATCAATATGCATTATTGTATGGTTTTCATTTTTTTAGAGTTCATCGGCACCCCTTACTCCGCAAACGGAGTAAGGGGACATTTATCTCAAATTCTGTCATGCCGGACCCCGATCCGGCATCTCCTGTATTTTTTATAGAACTCTAGTTTTATTTTACTCTGTTGAGAGACATGGAAAGCAGCATCCAGTTAGGCAGTGGCTTTATTGTTTTTCGGTCTTTTAAATTAATATACCATCCCCACTTTTTCATGATGGGCAACTTATGAGTTTGTACAAATTCAATTAGAGTACCGTCAGGATCTTCAATATAGGAGAATCTTCCCGCCGCTTCACCCATATCAAAGGAATCCGCACTGTCTATTGTAAACGGGTAATTTATTTTTTCGCACTTATCTTTCAGTTTCTGCATGTCGGTAACATCAAAACAGACATGGATGAATCCCAAATCACCCCAATACCGATTTTCAAATATTTTCTTAGGCGTTCTTGTTTTTACTTCAATTAATTCTATGTCGATATGGCCAAGTAATCGGCTAAAAGCACCTTGATCAATTTGAGGTTTTCGCAAACAGATTCTTCGGTAAGTATGTTCATGATCTAGATCATCGAAAGTGCCGGTTTCATCGAACAAAACGGTTTTGAATCCAAGTACATCTGAATAAAGTGGGAGTGCGGCATCAATATCACTTACGCCCATGGAAACACCACATACGCCTCCGGTAGAATTAGACCCTGTTTTGAACCAAGAGGGACCTTCTACAACTTGGAACAAGTTATTGTATGGATCTCGTAACCAAAACGTACTCCCATATTTAGGGTGCGAGTAGATTTCGGATAACCTTTTCGTATTCTGCTGTTTAAACTTCTTGTGAATAGCTTTCGCATCGGGCGATTTAATCTTAACGGCATTAATGCCTAAATCTCCTATTTTGGGAGTAAACGCAGACTTTGTTGGCGTTCGGCTTGTAAACTGCCACACTTCAAAACCACCACCTCCCATCATATTTAGCGCAAGAACCGCCCGACGGGAATGAATTTTGTCTCCGGTGTATTTTTTCATGAGAGTGGCATCAGCTTTGTCATCAAAAACGGGTACGTTGATGCTAAACATTTTTCGATACCAGCTCCACGCTTCTTGTACGTCTGATACGCCTATACCTACCTGTTGAATGCCTGTTATAAGCTGTCCCATAGTGAAATTATAATTGGATAAAATTCAATTTACCATTTGTGCAGAGTATTAGAAAATGGCATTGGCATAAAATATGTATAGAAAAAACTATGGTTGATTATTACATGAGGCTTGTGGTTATTCTTAAGCAAACCTTATTGATGTAAATTTATGATGAAAAAATATTTAATTCTCCTCGTCACTCTTTTCTTTGGCTTGATGTCATCTTGCAAAAGCCCCGATTCGATTACAGAATCTACCTCACCTGAAATACATCAATCCCTTCTTGATACATTTTTTCTTCAATCAAGGATATTTGATGAAAGTTTAACGGGCTTTGTATTATATGATCCCGAAACAGATATTATACTCCATGATCGTGACGGGCACCGCTTTTTTACGCCCGCCTCCAATATCAAAACCTTAACGATGTACGGGGCAATGAAAACCTTTCCTGATAAACTGCCCTCCCTCCGATACGAAATAAAAGGTGATACCCTCTATTTTAGAAGTACGGGCGACCCTACATTTTTAAATCCCGCTTTTGAGTCGCAAGAAGCCTATGAGTTTCTAAAAAGCCGTAATGAAGTTCTTGCCTATTATGATGGCCATTACGATGATGAACATTTTGGCTCCGGATGGTCTTGGGATTGGTATCCTCAGGCATATGCCCCGGAAAAATCACCGTTTCCTATATATGGAAATATGATGCGTTTGCAGGCTCAACAGGTTGCGCTGGTTATGTTGAATGAGGATGAACCTGTAAAACCTAAATTTTTTGAACGATTTATTAATCAAAAAGAGTGGGATGGACCTCAGTCGCAGCTGGTATTAAGGTCATTTCGCGATAACCAAATTTCCTATGTTCCGCGATCAGATACCGTGAGACAGGAGCGAAATATTCCATTTGTGTACGATCGCGATCTTGTAATTGAGATGCTCACTGATACCCTGGGGGTAAAGGTTCATCACGCAGAAAATCCACCGGTCAATTTCTCTCAAACCCTATATGGACCTTTGGCAGATACAGTTTATGCCCGTATGCACAAAGTGAGTGATAACTTTATCGCTGAACAGCTGATGCTGATGATTTCGGATCAGGAGTTTGGAATCATGAATACCCGCAGGGCAATTAATCATGTATTGGAAACTTATTTAAACCAACTGCCGGATCGCCCTCAGTGGTCGGATGGATCGGGACTTACCCGGTATAACCTGATTACACCACGCACAATGGTAGCCCTGCTTGATCTGTTTTATGATGAGTTTGGCGAAACGACAATGAAAAAAGTATTTCCGGCCGGTGGTGAAAGTGGCACAATTCGGGGCAGTTATCGTCCAAATGACGGTGATTTACCTTATGTTTATGCTAAAACCGGAACTTTATCAAACAATACAGCATTAAGCGGATTTATTTTTACAGATTCAGGACGAAGGCTTATCTTTTCATTCTTTAATAATAACTATGTTGCAACCAACAATACCATGCGCGTCGAAATGGAAAAAGCTCTGCGCCTGATTAAAGAAAATTATTGATCGTTAAGTCCCGCCTCTTAAAAAACCTCCAAGGTTTTTGGAGACCTTGGAGGTTTGGGATCTATTTTTACCTAAACTAAAACCAACACACACTCTATGAAGCTCTTTTTCACAACTCTATTAAGCTTTTTATTACTCCTTTTTGTTCTGCCTGATGGAGCTCAATCTCAAAACAGCGGCTCAATTACTGTCGAAGATTATCAGCGGGCAGAATCGCAACTAAGCTGGAATGTAAGCGGCAAAGTATACAAACAAAATGTATCGCCTAACTGGATCAGTAATGAGCAATTTTGGTATCGCATTTATACCAGAGATGGGAATCGGTACATGTTGGTGAATATCCCGGAAAATGACAGAAGTGTAGCATTTGATCACGACCGATTGGCGAATGAAATTGCCGGGCTTTCTGATTCGGAGGTGGATGCGGAAAATCTTCCATTAGGATCACTTGAGTTTAGTGACGATTTGGGAACAATTCGGTTTGAGCACAGCAGAATGATCTGGGAGTGTTCCCTTTCGAACTATCAGTGTGAGACAAATGAGTTTAAGTCTAACCGAGTACCCAATTCCGTGACTTCACCAAACGGTGATCTGGCAGCTTATACCAAAGACCATAATCTATGGGTAAGAAATCTGGAAACAGGTGAAGATGTACAGCTCACAACGGAAGGTGAAAAGCATTATAGTTTTGCACGAAATAATCAGGGATGGACACGGTCTGATCGTCCCATTTTGGCATGGTCTCCCGATTCAAAGAAGATCTCAACATTCAGACTGGATGAACGTGGCGTTGGAGAAATGGTTCTTTGGAAAACCGTTGAAGGACGTCCCGAACTGGATCAATGGCCATACGCGCTGCCGGGTGACTCTATTGTACCGAAGCTGGAGCGGGTAATAATTGATGTAGAAAATCAAACAAAAACCTGGTTGCAGATCGATCCCGATCACCAACGGGCATCCAATTGTTGCGGGCTGGAGCGTGCCGGCTCCTGGGTAGATAATGAATGGAGTTCAGACGGCAGCAAACTGGCAATTGTATCCACATCCAGAGATTATAAAGATGTGAAACTGCGCATTGCCAATCCCGAAACCGGTGAAGTTGAAGAAATGTTTAGGGACCGGGACGACATCTTTTTTGAGTCGAACCTGACTTCCCGGGGAGTTCCGAACTGGAGAGTTCTGCACAACAGTAATGAATTTATCTGGTTCAACAGAAGCGATAATTGGGGTCATCTCTATTTACATGATTTGGAAACGGGTGAGCTGAAAAACCGCATCACAGAAGGCGATTGGAATGTGGTAGATATTTTAAGAGTGAATGAAGAGGATCGAACGATTCTGTTCACGGCCGTTGGAAAAGAGGAGGGACGCGATCCGCATCACGAACACCTCTATCGAATTAATTTTGATGGTTCAGGAATGGAGTTGCTCACCGATAATAACGCTCATCACTCTGTTAATTTGAGTCCGGATGCATCTTATATTGTAAATACTTTTTCCGATTTTCAAACTCCTCAGGTAACGGTTGTTCGGGATCGTTCCGGCGCTCCTCTGATGACAATTGAAGAAGCCGATGCTTCCGAACTGCTTGAATCCGGTTGGCAGAAACCTGTACCGTTTTCGGCCAAAGCACGCGATGGCGAAACGGATATTTATGGGATTATGATTTTGCCATCTAATTTTTATGAGACTAAGTCCTACCCAATTATAAATGCAATCTATCCCGGTCCGCAGGCAGGAAGTGTTGGAACGCGACACTTTTCTTCATCACGCCGCGGACAGGCACATGCATTGGCAGAACTCGGCTTTGTAGTAGTTGCCATTGACGCTTTGGGAAGCAGCCCCATCCGATCTCGTGATTTCCATACCGCGTATCACGGAGATATGATTGACAATGGACTTCCTGATCAAATAACAGCAATGGAGCAGCTGGCTGAACGATATTCATTTATCGACATTGAACGAGCCGGTATTTACGGCCACTCCGGCGGCGGATTTGCTACCGCTGCGGCTCTCACTCAACATCCTGACTTCTTCAAAGTGGGGGTATCCGGCGCGGGAAATCATGATAACCGTGGATATACCTACTATTGGGGAGAAAAATACCAGGGATTGCTTGAAGAAACCGGTAATAGTGATAATTTTGAATCCTCAGCGGTACACCTGCAAGCCGAAAACCTCAAAGGAAAACTTCTACTTTCCTATGGAACAATGGATACCAATGTGCACCCGGCCATGACACTCCTTTTTGTGGATGAACTCATTAAACACAATAAAGATTTCGACCTGCTGGTAATGCCTAACCGCGGACACGGCTACGCAAACGAATTCTACAGCATACGCCGAACCTGGGATTTCTTTGTAGAACATCTTGCCGGAAAAATTCCGCCTAAGGAGTTTCATATTCAGCGGTAGATAACCCCATCGAAAGCCGTCTGACCGCTCCAGGCGGTCTGACGGCTCCTTATTGCAGTCATACCAACCCCCGAGCCGGTATCTCCCAGCTATATCAAGGGGATGAATTTCGGAAAAAGCATCTCAGCACGAGGCGAGGAGATCCCGGATCAAGCCCGGGATGACGTTAAGGAAAAAGAAATATTTTTGAAGTCATGCTCTCAAAAAACCTTGGAGGTTTTACTCAAAACTACTGAGTTGTTTTCTGTATAAAATCCACGTAGAACCGAATGGAATTAAGATAAGAGTCTACTGCTATTCGTTCATTTATTCCGTGGATAATTCCTAAATCTTCATTACTCATTACAATTGGTGAAAAACGATATACATTATCAGCAACCGGGATAAAATGGCGGGAATCCGTTGCACCTACCACAAGATAGGGAGCGACATATACATTTTGGAAATGGCTCATTATCGACTCCTGCAGTGATTGATACACAGATCCATCCACACTTGAAACGGTAGTCGGCCGGGTTGAAATAGTATCATATTCGCGTATGGTTATGGACTCATCATCAATAACATTTCGCACATGATTTGTAACCGATTCAAATGTATCGCCCGGCAGAATTCTGAAATTTACCACCGCGCGAGCCTCTGTGGGCAGAACATTATCTTTTATTCCCGCCCTTAACATTGTAGGGGCAATAGTGGTTCTTATGAGCGCCGAGGTGGACCTGTCTCCACTCATTCTGTTTTTAATCAATCCTTCCGTGAGCCATCGGTTGGCGTACAATACCTGCATGGCAAACGGAAGCCGGTTGCCCAAGGCATCAAACATCAGTTCCGTAGCGCCATCAATTCTTGCCGGAAATGGATTTTGGTTGAGTTTGATGAGCGCATTACTCAGCTTAATAATGGATTTATCATCCGGTGGTGTGGAAGAATGGCCGCCAACACTTTGCGCCACCAGTTCAAGTGATAAATACCCTTTTTCAGCCACTCCAATAATGGCAATAGGACGGTTTGCAGGCAGGGCATTCTCCATAACAAGTCCGCCTTCGTCGAGTACAAAATGGAGTCGGATATTCTGATCCTGAAAATAGCGTGCCAAAGCTCTTGCTCCATCATCACCTCCAATTTCTTCATCATGGCCAAAAGAGAAGTAGATACTGCGCTCCGGTTCATATCCGTTTTCGAGCAGATGTTCTACGGTTTCGAGCAGCATCATTACGTTAAACTTGTTGTCGATCGCGCCTCTTCCCCAAATATATCCCACTTCAACCGCACCCGAAAACGGTTCGTATTGCCACTCATCTAAACTTGTTGAATCTATGGGGACTACATCATAATGACCCATTAGTAAAACAGGGTCGAGCTCAGGATCGCTTCCTTCCCAAAAGTATACCGGTGTGAGTTCGTTAAAAGTGGTATGTGATAATTGTTGATGAACCAGTGGAAATTCCGATTCGATAAAATTGAGGAATCCATAGAATTCATCTAAGTTTCGTTGATCAACCATATCACCTGAAATAGTTTGATACTGCAAAGCCCGGCTAAACCGGTCGAGCATTGCATCAGGATTGCGGTCTACGGGTTGATTTTGCTCCGCTTCAATTTGACTATTTTCAAGCCGAAAAGTATTTACGAGGAGAATTGTGAGAAGCATTAAAAATGCCCCGAGTAGTACAAATAAAATCTTTTTGATCATTGTGCCTGTAGTTAATTTCTCTTTCTTGATTATTACGATTTTACTACTTATTGATCAAACCTCCAAGGTTTTTTGTCGAGAGGTCTTGAGGAATGATTATTGATTATTGACGATTGTTGATTCAGGAGTTTCAATACTTATTTTTGTGGATTGGTGTCGTGAGGCATTAATCAATAATCACTATACAATAATCAATCCCGTTTCAATCCTTATTGTCGTGGATTAGTGTCGAGAGGACTTGCTAAACTTGAAATGAAGAGAGGTGCATGAGGTTTCAATCCTTATTGTCGTGGATTAGTGTCGAGAGGTCTTGAGGAATGATTATTGATTATTGACGATTGTTGATTCAGGAGTTTCAATACTTATTTTTGTGGATTGGTGTCGTGAGGCATTAATCAATAATC
>JBGTFX010000425.1:0-2885 GCA_041747055.1 Balneolaceae bacterium | reverse complement strand
CAAAGTAATGAGGTTATGCCTATTGAAATTTACAATATAATAGCATTGGGATTAAACGAATTTGAAAATAAAAATGAGTTTCTGTCACCTATTACTCTTGTAGAACTTGCTAAAAAACTTGATACAAATACAACATATCTTTCAAAATATATAAATATCAAAACAAGCAATAATTTTAGCCAATATCTGAACAGATTGAGGGTGGAATATGCAATAGAAAAATTGAAATCGGATTCAAGATTGCGGTCATTTACAATAAAGGCTATCGCAGAAGAAATTGGATTTGGTACCGCGCAGTCATTTTCTAAAGCATTTTATCAAGAAACAGGAATTTACCCATCCTACTATATTAAGAAATTGAGCAATGATTAGTTTAAATTTATAAATGTCAACTACAACATTTTGAAAACAAGAGAATTACGAATTACCTTTATAAATGTTCAATCTAAAAATTATTATTATGGAAACACAGTTTAAAACAAAGAAACTAAATGAGTTTCAAGATGATTTGCTCAAAAGACCTGAATGTATAAGTGGAGGTGTTGGAGGGGAAGGAGATATTGACAAGGATAAATCAACCATTCCTACGCAAGGGACTTAAAACCTATTCAGACCTCAATGGTAACATTTGAGGTCTGAATTTTATTAATTGATTATCATGAAAAAAATTTTAATTACAATCTTCGGAATATTTGTTTTCAATAGTTGCGATGCACAAATGGTTTTTAAGAACAATCAGCCTACCATTATGCCAAATCCTGTTATTGAAAATTATTTTGGAGTAGAAGTCGTTGATGAATACAGGAATCTTGAAAACACTCAAGATTCAATAATCAAAAAGTGGTATCAACAAGAAGGAATCTATGCTGACACAGTTCTTAATTCTATCTCTGGAGTGGATGAGTTAAAGGTCAAAATGAGAGAAATGAATAACCGATAGTCTTTTTATATTGATAAAGTTGACATTTTAGAAAACGGAAACTATTTTTATCTAAAAAAAGTAAAAGGCGAAAAGAAATATAAACTCTTCTACAGAAAAACTTATAATGACGAAGAAATTGCTTTATATAATCCTGACGATTTTAAGTCGGAAAACGAGAATGAATATACCATCAATTATATAAAACCGAGTTGGGAGGGAAGGTATGTGTTGGTCAGCCTGTCACATTCAGGCAAAGAACTATCTGAAATGATTATTATTGATGTAGAAAACAATAAGGTGCTTCCTCAAATTATTGATAAGGCTTGGCCATCATCTTTTTTAGGCGTGAGTTGGTTACCCGATAGCTCTGGGTTTATTTATTTACAGTTTCCCATTACAGATATTGAAAATAAGGAATTCAAGAAAAACACACAATCGGTTCTTTATAAGCTTGGAGATAATCCTGATAATGTAAAAGTATTATTAAGTTCTACTTTAGATACTAAACTTAATATTCAGCCAAATGACTACCCAATTGTAACTATAAATTCCAAATCAGACCCTTATTTAGTCGCATACCTTGCTTCTGTAAAGAATTTTTGGGATGCATACTACTTGCCAATTGAAGAGATTTCAAATTCAAAAGTTTCTTGGAAGCCATTCTACACTAAAGACGATATGGTTTACACTAATACAGGAACGTTTTCGGACCAGGGTTATATCTATATATCTGCCTTGAATGCTTCTAATTTAAAAATATGCTCGGTTTCTTTAAAAACGTTGAATTTTGTTTCTCCTGAAATTTTAGTCGAAGAAAAGAATGATGAAGTTATAGATGACTATAAAATTAATGACGACGGTTTATTTTACACTACAATCAAAAATGGAGTTGAAGGGAATCTATATCACTTATCAGATAACGTTTCAAACAAAATTGAACTCCATAAAAAATCCGGGAAAATTACTATGTCAATTCAAGGAAAAAAATCCAAAGAATTGTGGGTTAACTTATCCGGATGGGTAACAAGCGATGAAAGATATTCTTATTCATTCAAGGAAAATAAATTCAAGTCTGAAGAACTTGCACCACATGCCGAATATCCTGAATTTGAAAAATTTGTGGAGGAAGAAATTCAAATACCATCTCATGACGGAGTTTTAGTTCCCCTATCCATCATTTATAATTCAGAAATGAAACGAAATAGCAAAAACCCTACACTATTTTATAGTTATGGAGCGTATGGGGATGCCATTAATCCTTTTTTTTCCCCATTATTTTTAACTTGGGTTGATGAAGGAGGCATTTTATGCATACCACACGTTAGAGGTGGAGGAGAAAAAGGGGATGCTTGGCACAAGGCAGGATATAAGTCTACCAAAATGAATACTTGGAAAGATTTAAATGCAGCTGTGGAATACATGATTAGCAATAAATTCACATCTAATCAAAATACGGTAGTTTATTCGAGTAGTGCTGGGGGTATTATGATTGGTAGAGCAATTACAGAAAGACCTGACCTTTTTGCCGCTACCATTGTAGACGTCGGAGTTTTAAATCCATTAAGAAGAGAGTCATTTTCTGGCAGCTCCAACTATAAAGAATATGGTACCGTAACCGATTCCGTTGAGTTTAAAGGACTTTTAGCTATGGACCCATACATGCATCTCAAAAAAAATGTAAAGTATCCTGCAGGCTTATACATTACAGGAATGAATGACCCACGAATCGCTCCATGGATGACAGGGAAGTTCGTTGCTAAAATTCAAGCTTATTCCGTGTCTGAAAATCCGATTTTGTATAAAGTTGAAGACGATGGAGGCCATTCTGCGAGTGCTACTTCAGATAATGTATATCAAAAGTGGGCTGAAATGTTTGCTTTCGGTTTGTGGCAGGCTGGACATCTCGAATTTATACCGAAGGTCAAATAATCACTTTGAACTCTCCGATTCATCAGCTAAATTT
>JBGTFX010000424.1:0-7148 GCA_041747055.1 Balneolaceae bacterium | reverse complement strand
AAAATAAAAAGAAATCTGGTAATAGATCGTTTAAAAACAATGCCTAATCAAATTGTTATTAATGGTGATAGAATCGATTTAGGCGAAGATCGACAAATTCATTTGAACATTGCTCGATTGCCTACTTATACCAATATTGATCTTCCTGTTCGTGTAATACGTGCAGAAAAGGATGGGCCTGTTCTGTTATTATCCGGCGGACTTCATGGCGATGAAATTAATGGGATAGAAATTGTTCGCCGTATGATTGCAAATGACCATTTAAAGTTATCTGCAGGGACCATTATTGCGATTCCATTAATGAATATTTACGGTTTTATCCAGAATGTACGAGGAGTTCCTGATGGGAAAGACATTAACAGAAGCTTTCCTGGTAATAAAAGTGGATCACTTGCTACCCTTGTGGCATATACTTTAATGAATGATATAATTCCTCAAATAGATTACGGGGTTGATTTTCATACCGGGGGAGCCAGCAGAGCCAATTTTCCTCAAATTAGGTGCGCATTTGATATTGAAATGAACATGAAGCTTGCAACAGCTTTTTCAGCTCCGGTTACTCTTAATTCAGGGTTAATTAATAAGTCATTTCGTAGAGCAGCACATAAAAAGGGTAAACATATATTAGTTTATGAAACTGGTGAATCACTTCGATTAGATGAACAAGGAATTAATGAAGGCATTATCGGAACAAAAAGGTTAATGCATTATTTAGGTATGAGGCGTAAACCTACAGAAGATAATCCTGTGAAAACAAATTTTTATAGAAACTCAAAATGGGTTAGAGCTAAGTATGCGGGTATTTTCAATTCAACCATTGAATTAGGTGAACCCATAAGAAAGAGACAGCTGTTAGGCAGAATTACTGATCCTTTTGGAAATGAAAGTTATCGGGTAATTAGTCAGTATGAAGGTCAAGTTATTGGCATAAATAATAGCCCTGTAGTACACAAAGGGGATGCACTTTTACATATAGCAACCAATATATTATAAAATGGATACAGATTTAATATTTCATATAGTATCAAGAAGAAAATGGCCGGAATTGAATAAAGGAGGTTTATACAAGCCTGTGGATTTTGATCCAAGTTCTGGAATTGAGTGCGTTTCATCTCCATTTTTGCAAGAATATCTCAATGAAGAACATTTTGGAAGGAAAAACCTTTTTATACTTGTAATAGATAAGACAAGGCTGACGTCCAAAATGACTAAAGAAAAGGGTGGAGCCATTATTAGAGTTTTTGACCCAATAAATTTGGACGCAATTCTTGATAAAATCCGTATTGATTGTAACGAAGAGAAGAAATTTGACTTAAGCGTTAAATCTTACGTTTAATTAGAAGTTTTAAGAGAGTTAAATGAAAATTTTAACTCTTCAAATGAAATTGGTTTGATCAAATAATCATGGTAACCAAATTCTTTTGCTCGGTTTATACTTATTGAATCTGAATTACCGGTCACATAAATGATAGAAGGAGAATAAACCTTTGTAATATATCCGGCTACACTAATTCCATCGATATCATCTTTTAGAGAGACATCCATAAGAATCAGATCCGGACGCAGCTCCTTAATTTTATTAATAGATTCTGCTCCTGTTGTAGCACTTCCAATTACATCGTAGTTCAATTTTTTTATCATCCGAGTAAGGATTAATAAAAGTACGCTATCATCCTCAACAATAAATACAGTCATTTAGAATACATTAGGTTTATTTATAAAGACGTTCAAAATGCTTTCAAAAGCAAGTTAATACGTATAATATATATTATGTAAAGTTAAATATAATGAGACGTAGGTAATAATCAGAAAATGTTCTTTCTATCTCCTCTTTGTCATTAATTCAGCTTGTATCTTTTTAAAATCAAGAGTTTGTTCTACATCATCCAATACTTCACTATATGTTATCATCTGATTTTCATTAATAATAAAAGCCGCTCTTTTAGAAACTCCTTTCATGCCCTTGTATTCGAAATTTACGTTGTAAGCCTCGATAACCTCCTTGTTAAAGTCACTAAGGAGCATATATTTAAGATTGTTAGCTTTTTTAAATTCATTTAAAGTAAAATGACTGTCAACACTTATTGCGACAACTTTTGTATCTAAAGCATCATACAACTTCATGTTGTCGTTAGTATTGCATAATTCTCCTGTTCAGGTTCCTGAAAAGGCAAATGGGAAAAAAAGAATTAGCAATTTCTTATCTGTGATTAGTTCCTTAAGCTCTATCCATTCCCTTTTTGTATTGAGTAACTTAAAGTTAGGTGCAAAATCTCCTGATTTTTGTTTCATTGCTGATTGTTAAGATTTGTTTAACAAAAGAGGATAACTCATAGACCCTGATAAAATTCCGGCAGCAAAGAGTAAATTATTCATTGTACTACTCCAATCGTAACTTATATTTAATCCCCAATTAAAGACGAGTAAAATCAAAAAGAAAATCAGGCTTAAAATGAGTAACCAATTTTTTACTCTATTAAAATGGATTAGAATAATAACTGAATATACAATGTAGGCTGAGATTTGTAGAATCATCATTATAAGTTGAGATAATGAGTGATTATCAATGTAAAAAAGGTAAAATGGCAACAATAAGACTGGTACAAACGAATAGTATATGGGATATTGTAAATACTTCGGTTGAAATAGTCTTATACTTAACATCAGTACAACTAGTGCGAATAAAATTGTAATTAAGAAAAGTATTTCAATAGTGAATCCCAGAAAACCTGTATCTAAAAGGTTTAATATTAATCCAGATACTAAGCTTAATAGGGTAATATTAATTAATAAGTAAAAATAGGGTGAGTGATCTAAACGCCTATATATATAAGCAGCTGAGATTATGCAGGTAAGAATTAGAAAGATCTGACTCCACAAAGCTATTCACCGGATTCGTTTCTTTCACTAATTTTTGCATCTACCACTCGGTTTCGCTGTTTATTATTCTGATAGATTAAGATAAGATCTGCAATTTCTTTTAGTTGTTCTCTTTCATCTTTAACTAGTTGATTGAGAAACCGGTAAAGTGTAATAGGGTTATTATCATTTGATTTGAGCTCTCTTTCCCAATCAATTAAAGGTATTTTCTTGATCACGTTTAAAAGGCCGGCCCGGTGCTTTATCAGCTTATCTAATACTTTATGAATATCCTCTTCATCAGATGCTTCAAATGTATTTTTATAATGCTCAAATTTTTGAAGATCAACCGTACGGGTACTTGAAAATGACTTTTCTACAATAGGACGATAGTAATCAACCTGAGCGTAATCGATAAGCATAAGTTTTTGAAGAATGGACATCCCCTCTTCCGGAACTTGTGTAAAAGGTACAGCGTCTATAATATATTTTAATGCTTCTGCTTCATCCTGCAGGTAAGCAGCATCATCCAACAGGTCATCAATTTGCTGTTGTGTAACTTCATCATTTGTCATCATAGATAGATTACTTACTTAAACAGACCAATGTGAAGAAGCTTTGGTTGCATCATTTTTCTTTTGTTGTTCAAGCATATCAACAAGTGATAATCCCGAATTCCAGTCTGCATCACGATCTCTGACAGAATGTATATTATTTTCTTCCTGGAAATCCCAGAACTGCCCAAACTGTCTATTTTTGTATTCGCGGAGAAAGTCGAGTCTTTCTTTTAAATCTTCTTTAGGTACCAATAGCCGCTCTTTGTCGTAAATGGCTTCTTCGCGGGATTCGAATACAATATCATAGTCTTTACTCATAACAATGGCTTCTTCAGGGCAAACTTCTTCGCAATATCCACAATAGATACATCTGAGCATATTAATTTCGAAGAAATCAGGATATCTCTCTTTAGCATCATCCTCTACTTCATTTGCCTGCATACTAATTGCCAACGGTGGACAAGCACGTGCACACAATCCACATGCAACACAACGCTCTTTGCCGTTATCTTCAACCAATACCGGCCTTCCCCGGAATATGGATGGTGGAGTCCATTTTTCTTCAGGATAATTCATGGTAAATGTTGGGGCAAACATTTGCTTAAATGTGTACCACAATCCTTTGAATATTTCAGGAAGATAAAGATTTTCTAAAAAAGAAAGTTTTCGTTCTCTTTTATAATCTTCACTTATTGAATTAGAAATCGGCTTTTCGAGATTCATCAGTTACGTACTACTAATTATTATTATTGAAGGAACCGTTTGCCAAAGAAAATAACCTTTTCGGCACATCCGTTCAAAGTTTATTCCAAATTTGAAAAATCTATTTTTGGCGGAATACCATTGTAATTGGGACTCCCCTGAAACTAAATTCTTCACGAATTTTATTTTCAATAAAACGCCTGTAGTTCGGAGGTAATTCCTGTGGATTATTCATAAAGAATTTAAAAACAGGCGGATTACTTTTAACCTGTAATGCATATTGAATTTTTAGCGGACGCCCTCTCTTCATTGGTAACGGACGTTGTTTTAATATTTTTCCAACAAAGTCATTCATTTCAGGTGTGGAAATTTCTTTATTCCTCTCCTCTATTACTTTCGTGGCTTCCTCTATAACCCTTTCAACTCGCATACTATTTAAAGCCGAAATAGAAATGATTGGTATATACGTGAGAGTTTTTACCCTGTCATAGATATATGTCTCAAATTCTTTTAAGAGATTTGTATCTTTATCAGGAACCAAATCCCATTTATTGAGAGCAATTACAATTCCTTTATTAAATTTTTCAGCTTCCCGTAAAATGCGTTTATCCTGCTCATCAAATCCTTGCATTGCATCCAAAACAAGAACCACTACATCAGCTTCTTTGATGGATCTATCCGTTCTTACATTGCTAAAGAACTCAATATTTTCTTTAACTTTAGCTCGTTTTCGGAGTCCGGCCGTATCTACAATAATATAATTTTTGCCTTTGTACTCCAGAAGACTGTTGATTGAATCCCTGGTTGTACCGGGAATATCTGTTACAATACAACGTTCATTTTTTAACAAAGCATTCATTAGAGAGCTCTTACCAACATTGGGACGGCCTACGAAAGCAATTTTAGGTATCTTATCTTCTTCTTTTTCTTCTTCCATTTCCGGAAAAAGCTCCACTACCCTATCCAATAAATCACCCGTTCCTGTCCCGCTGATGGCAGACACAGGAAATAACTCTTCCAATCCTAGTTCGTAAAATTCCACTGCTTCCATTTCACGCTGCTCATTGTCACTCTTATTAACCACAAGTAATACGGGTTTTTCTTGTTGCCGTAAGATGTGAGCAATAGATTTGTCCAAAGTATTAATTCCGCTCTCTGCATCAACAACAAAAAGTATAACATCGGATTCATCAATGGCGATATGAACCTGCTCTCTAATACCTTGTACAATAACATTCGTTTCATCGGGAAGGTATCCACCGGTGTCAATTACCGTAAAATCCTGACCATTCCAGTAACTATCACCATAATGGCGATCACGTGTCACTCCATATTCATCGTGAACGATGGCTTTTCGTCTTCCTACAAGTCGATTAAATAGTGTCGATTTTCCAACGTTCGGTCGGCCTACAATTGAAACCGTGGGTAACATGTTATCCTATTTTTTATTAATTTTTAATGTTAATAAAGATAACGATTTTATATCAAGAAATATGCTTGAAACTCTATATAATTATTTCGGATTTGTAGGTGCATTAGTCGTATCACTTTTTACTTTTTTCTTTCTTGTTTTATGGATGGCAGGCGTAGCCGGAATTTGTGATCATGCAAATAAAGATACTCCTCATAAGTTTCTGCTCTTCTTAGCCATTGTAATTCCGTTATATCCTGTTGTCTGGATCATAATGGATATGATAGAGCAAAAAAAAGAGCTTCGCCGGCTCTAAACTTCTCCTATCTGATTTATCTCTCGTGATGGGAACTCTCCTTGTTGATGTTCTTCTACGAGAATCCATGGCTCAAGAAAATTCTCCGGAACAGAATCTATAAACCTACTAGGGTTCAAAAAATAATCCCCATAAAAACTTTGAAACAGAGCCGGATACGTTAAAAACAGTTGAGATTTTGCCCTTGTAACGGCTACATACATTAATCGTATCTCCTCATCCAACTGTTCCGGTTCTTCAATTGAGTAGCTTGAAGGCAAAATCCCATCGAGGCACTGCATGATAAAGACCGTTCCCCACTCTAAGCCTTTTGCTGAATGAATGGTGCTTAATACCAATGGATTCTCTTCTTTTTCTGATGCTTCCGTTTCTAAAGCTGTCGCTTCAATAGGGTCCAATGCTATTTCTTCAATCATCTGTTCGAGTGAACTGTATGTCCCCGAAATATCCACAAATGTCTCCAGATCTTTCATTCGTTTGGGATGATCATCAAACCGTTTTTTACAAAACACTGCATAATAATCGACCACGGAACGCAGCTGTTCAGAAACGGATCCATCAAGTGATTTTAACAGCTCAAAAAGCTCGCTTAAAGCCTTTAACTGGGCTAAATACCGATCGCTAACATTCGGAGCCTGATCAGGTTGCAGAGGATTTTCACTGTTTTGGGCATATTCGAATAACTGTTGCGCGGTTTTAGGGCCAATTCCGTCTATCAACATAAGGACTCTGTTCCAAGAAATGGTATCCATGGGATTTACCACAATCCTTAGATGCGAAAGAACGTCTTTAATATGAGCTGCTTCTGTGAATTTTTGTCCACCATACTTTACGTATGGAATGTCTTTTTTATTTAGCTCCACCTCCAGATCAAACGAATCTCTCCCATTTCTAAAAAGAACAGCCATGTTAGATAGTTCATCACCCTGTTCTCTGAGATTCAAAATCATTTGTGATAAAAACCGGCTTTGATCATTCATATTGGCCGCTTTTACCAATCCCGGAAGATCTCCCTCGGGATTTCGAGTAAACAATTTCTTGTCAAACTTATAAGTGGCTTGCTGCAGAATGTGGTTCGCTAAATCGAGTATACGCTGTGTGGATCGGTAATTCTCTTCGAGCTTAATGATTTTTGTACCGGGAAATTGATCGGGAAATTGCATCATATTCTTATGATCGGCTCCACGGAAGGAATAAATACTTTGAGCATCATCACCCACAGCCATTACATTATTGTGAAAAGAACTGAATAGCTGGGTCAACTCGGATTGAAGTGCATTTGTATCCTGATATTCATCAACCA
>JBGTFX010000423.1:0-14045 GCA_041747055.1 Balneolaceae bacterium | reverse complement strand
GATTTGAAAGATGAGGGACACTCTGTTCGGCCGTATCATGCGGGACTCTCAGAGCATCAGCGGGAGACGTATCAAAATGCGTTTATTCGGGATGATATCGATATTATCGTTGCGACCGTCGCATTCGGGATGGGGATTGATAAACCCGATGTGAGATTTGTAATTCATCATGATATGCCTCAAAATATTGAGTCGTATTACCAGCAAATTGGACGTGCCGGTCGTGATGGGTTAAAATCAAATTGTTTGCTCCTTTACAGTCATTCCGACAAGCAGAAGATTAATTACTTCATCAACCAAAAAGAGGGTGAAGAGAAGGAAGTAGCCAAGAAGCATTTGGACGATCTGATTGAATACCTGGAGACAACCGATTGCCGCCGAATTCCATTGATGAGCTATTTTGGGGAGACCTATGAAAATCGCGAGTGTGGAATGTGTGATAACTGTACGTCTATGAGTGAAGCGATGGAAGATCTGACGGTTCAAGCACAAAAGTTTTTGTCATGCATTGTCCGCAGCGGGGAGAAGTATGGAGCGAATCACATCACCGATATTTTGAGAGGGTCTAAGGCGAAAAAAGTTCTTGAAAACGATCATCAAAATCTGTCGACATACGACATTGGAAAGGAGTTTGACCGTGACCAGTGGATTCAGCTTTCCCGATTGTTAGTTAGAAATAACATGATCGAAAAAGATCCTAAATACGGAAGTTTGTTACTTACTGATGAAGGCCGATTGGTGTTGAAAGACAAGGCCCGTGTGAATGGAGTGTTGGATCGTACACAAACAGCAGTAGACGGAAGTGCTGCAGCACGGACATCAGATGAAGTTGAGAACCGATATGATGAAAATCTGTTTGAAGAACTTCGGAAAAAGCGTAAAGAACTTGCCGATGAACAGGATGTACCACCATATGTAATTTTCCCTGATACAACGCTGATGGAGATGGCATTTTATTTCCCCCAAGAAGAGGACAGTATGATGGGAATTTATGGAGTGGGTGATGCAAAGAATAAAAAATATGGTTCTGATTTTCTGAAGATTGTACAGAATTATTGTTCTGAAAATGATATCGAGGAGCGAAAAAGGGAGATCAAAAAGAAGACAAAGAAAAAGTCATCATCCAAAAAGCACGAGCAGATTGGAATTGATTTCAATGAAGGGAAATCACTCGATCACCTTGCAGAAGAGCACGGCGTAAAAATGCCGACAATTCTTAAACATCTGAAAACATTTTTGGATGAAGGAAATGATTTGGATGCAGAAGGAATCCTGAAGTCTTGTGATTTATCTCAACGAAAAGTGGATGAAGTGATGGAATCGATGAATAAAGTAGGGCCGGAACTACTAAAACCGGTTTATGAGGATTTGAATAAAACGGTTGGCTATAATGAACTTCGGATGCTTCAGCTTTACCACATGGCCAAAAATGGGTCCTGATTTTAGAACTCATCAAACATGAAACTTTCCATTCTGCAGCCGACTCTGATACCGGATTTGAGTGACATCGCGGTAATGCTTGCCGCGGATATCGTGGTGATTCAGGATTCGGAGAAGTGGTCGCGAAAAGGGCGGAGTCATCGTGCCGTTATCAGAACTCCCGAAGGTACTCAATACCTGAATGTGCCGGTTCGAACAGAAGATCGAAAAAAAGAGATTCGTCATGTTCGAATTGATCATTCCGAAAATTGGATTGATCCAATGCTTCGGGCAATTGAATTTAATTATCGTAACAGCATCTATTACGATTTCTACGAGCCGGAAATCCGAACGGATATAGAGTCCGGCGCAGATTTTGAGTGTTTATTGCCATTTTCTCAATATCTCGAAAAAAGGCTCTTCCAATTTTTAGAAATTGAATTTACAGCTGATAGACTTTATTCCAGTGAAATGGAAAACTATCACTCCAATCCTGACAAACTTGCCGGAAGTTTAGGGGCTGATATTTTCTACCAGGAATTGGGGGCGCGACACTATCAAAGACAAGGTAAAAACCGAAATGATCTGCCATTTACCCATCCCGAATACCGTCAGCATTTCGATGGTTTTGAACCCGGTTGCTGCCTGCTGGATCTGCTTTTTCAGTACGGTCCGGAGAGTTTTAAGGTATTGGATCAATTGAAATAGAGCCTCCTTCAAGCGTCCGCAGGTCCTTGAAGCGTGGCGGTAAACATCTTGAATATCTCCCCTTGAGGGGAGATCATAATCATCGTTAAGATGATTATGTGAGGGGTGTACTTAGGAGTAGTAAAAATTTATAACTTTTATTGATTTTTTGTGGACACCCCTCAGATAAAGCCGGAACATCCGGCTTTATCGTCTCCCCTCAAGGGGAGAGTTGCTCTTGAATTTTGGAACTCAGGTTAAACTAACTTACTTCAACTTAGAATCCATTGAATATTTGCCCGGCCCGGTTAAAAATAGAACGACAAAAGTAATCAAGAAGAATAGTCCGAGTTCAATTCTGCTGAAGGGATCGCCGGCATGAGCTACGAAAACCACGACAGACATATTTATAATTAACGGGATGAGCGCTGCCCGGGTCCATAAACCCAATATCACAAAAAGTGCACAAAAAACTTCAGCAAAAGTTACCAGTAGCAATGAAGCTGTAGATCCAATACCCAGGGGATCACCAAAGCTGAAATTGCCATCCAGTATTCGCATTAACTTTGGAAGTCCGTGGGTCATAATCAGCGCTGAAGCACCGATTCGCAGAATTAGAATTGCTACGTGTTGGCTGACAAATTCATCGATCCTGGAAGAAGTAAGTTTTTTGAGCATGGACTTTAAGTTATTACAAGATTAAGATAAAAGTCCCCCTTTGAAGGGGGAAAGCGAACGTAGTGAGCAGGGGGATGATTTGTTGAGCGTTGATTAAACTTAAATTAATTATTGGAATGGGAATTCATTTAATATCATCCCCCATGCCCCCTTCAAAGGGGGACACTCTTAACAAGTTATAGTTTAGTTCTAATTCCTGAATGAATCACCAATAAAAACCATCGTTTTTTCAAGGGCAGATCTCCAGTAATCCCAAGTATGTGCGCCATCGCGAACACGGAATTCAAACGGCACGTCGCGCGAATTCAGAATTGCCACTAGATTCATGTTCTCTTCAAGCAGAAAGTCGTCATCACCACAGTCGATGAAAATAGCAGGTAGTGGTGCTTCCCTATTATTTCCCGAACCTATTCCCAATTCTTCATCCATCATCGCTAAAAACATCTCCTGAATGGAGTGCTCTTTGTAGTTTTCAGGATATCCTTCTTCATTGTCCGGGCCCCATGTTTTTAGGTGAAATTCCCGGTTCCAGTCACTTTTTTCTTCGCCTTCCTGCAAAGGTTCAACTTCTAAAAACGCGGCGCTCATCGCGTAGACAGCGCTGAATTTCTCTTTGTATTTTACGCCGTGATACATTGCTCCATATCCACCCATAGATAAACCAGCGATGGCTCTTGGAGTGCCGCGATCTGAAATCCGATACCTGCTCTCCACTTCAGGGATAAATTCTTCATGGAAAAAATCTTCCCAATTAATAGACCCATCATAATTGTTGATGTAAAAAGCATCATACAAGCCATCCGGCATGATGATGATCATTTCAGGTGCATCGCCATTTGCAATTGCAGTGCCTGCAATTCGATGAACTTCTCCCACAGTTATCCAGTCGTTATGATCACCGGTCATTCCATGCAGCAAATACAAGATAGGATATGTACGAGTGGATGTATGATATCCCTCAGGTAAATACACAGAATAGCTCATTTCCCGATCCAAAATTTCACTTTCAACGATCTGGGAATTATCTACGGTTCCATTTTGAGCGATTACATCAGTCGCAATAAATAGGAGAAAGAGAAGACTGAAGATTCGTATGATTGATTTCATAATTGAGATTAAGTGAATGAGTGATTAAAATTTAAAGAGCCTCCTTCAAGCGTCCGCAGGACCTTGATGCGTGGCGGGTTTGTGTCTGAAAGCCTAACGCTTGAAGAATTTCCCACAGCTCAAAACGGAAAGTCAAAAGATAAAAAGACCTAACAGAGCACCCGTGCTTTTCGGGTTCCTGTAAGAGTCTGGTTTCAAGCTTTTGCCCCGCGGCTCTTCCAGGACCTTCGGACTCTGGAAGGACGCTAAAAGAAGCCTTCTTCACCTTGAATCACACGTCAAATTCAATTCCCTGGGCAAGAGGCAATTCATCACCCCAGTTGATGGTGTTTGTCTGCCGGCGCATATATGCTTTCCATGCATCGGAACCGGATTCCCGTCCGCCGCCGGTCTCTTTTTCACCACCAAATGCTCCGCCAATTTCAGCACCACTTGTTCCAATATTGATATTGGCAATTCCGCAGTCTGATCCACGATGGCTTAAGAAATTCTCCGCCTCACGCATATTCAAAGTAAACATAGAAGAGCTGAGTCCCTGCTTCACACCATTGTGATAGCTCATGGCTTCATCAAGAGTGCTGTATTTGATGAGGTAAAGTATTGGTGCAAATGTCTCGTTTTGAACAATGTCGTAGTGATTCTCAACTTCACAAATTGCCGGCTTCACATAATTCCCATCTTGGTCGAGAACATCTCCACCACACAACACGGAACCGCCTTCTTTCTTCACCTGCTCAAGCGCATTCTGCATCATATCAATTGCATCCTGATCGATAAGTGGACCTACCAGTGTTTTACTGTCGAGTGGATCGCCGATGCTGATGTTCTCGTAAATTCCTTCTAATCTCGATTTCACTTCATCATACACCGATTCGTGAATGATGAGCCGCCGGGTACTGGTGCACCGCTGACCCGCTGTTCCAACCGCTCCAAATACAACGGCGCGGATGGTCATTTCCAAATCTGCATCTTTACTGACTACAATGGCGTTATTTCCGCCCAGTTCAAGAATGGTTTTCCCAAGTCGTGCGCCAACGGTCTGCGCAACTTTTTTACCCATTGGGATGGAACCGGTTGCTGATATCAGCGGAATTCGTTCATCTTCGGTCATCCACTGACCCACTTCGCGTCCGCCGGTAACAAGGTTGAAAATTCCTTCGGGGAGGTCATTTTCTTTCAGCACTTCTGCTACTATATTTTGAACGGCTACACCACACAAGGGTGTTTTTTCTGAACCTTTCCAAATGACGGTATCTCCACAAACGGCAGCAAGCATGGCGTTCCAGCTGTAGACTGCTACGGGAAAATTAAAGGCAGAAATCACGCCCACGGGTCCCAACGGATGCCACTGCTCGTATATTCGATGCTGAGGCCGTTCGGAGTGCATGGTAAATCCGTAAAGCATTCGTGATTGTCCCACGGCAAAATCACAAATATCAATCATCTCCTGAACTTCGCCGAGGCCTTCCTGATAGATTTTCCCCATCTCGTAGGAAACCAGTTTGCCCAAAGGCTCTTTGTATTCGCGCAGTTTGTTCCCTATCTGACGAACAATTTCGCCGCGTTCAGGTGCGGGAGTCATTCTCCAGGTTTCAAATGCTTTTTGCGAGGCGGCTACTACTTTTTCGTACTCTTCTCTTGTGGTTTCATACACACCGGCAATTTCTGATCCATCAGAAGGTGTATGACTGGTTATCAGATTGGCAGAATCTTTGCCTAAAAATTGTTGACCGGTGGATGTACCGGCATTTTTCTCTTTAATACCGAGCGAGCTCAAAAAATCTTTCATACCTTAAATTGTTCTTTATTTTTGGTTTCTCAGGAATATAGAAGCTATGGAACTGAAACCCAATCACTCTCTTGACTTTAGTCGGACTTTATGACGCTTAAAAATCCATCGAACCAACAGGTAAAAAACTGGAAGAAGCTCTTAATGGGAAAGTACCGCAAAAAAGAAGGACTTTTTCTGGCAGAGGGAGTGCGATGTGTTGAGCAAATTTTGGGTAATGGAATTGTTCAGGTTGATGAACTTTTATTAGAGAAGGGAACTACGGAATTCGATTTTTTACGGCGGCTTGATGTTTCCGTATACGAGTTGGAGAGCGAAGATTTTTTATCAATTTCAGATACCGAAAATTCTCAGGGGGTGATTGCTGTCTGCCAAATTCCATTTAAAGCAAACCTTGATGAAATGGTCCAGACAGAAGGGGTGATTGTCGCCACCGATGCAATTCAGGATCCCGGAAATTTGGGGACGATCATTCGTACAGTCTCCTGGTTCGATGCTGCCGGTATCATTTTTGGAACCGGAACTGTGGACTCATTTCATCCAAAAGTAGTGAGAAGTACGGCGGGGGCCACGGGACTACTTGCTTATCAATCCGGAGATCTATTTAAGATTATCAGGGAGTTTGAGGATTACGGCTGGGACATTATTTTGATGGATGGAGGAGAGGATTCAATCAACCTAAAAGAGGTAGATCCGGAAAGAAGGACATTGATTGTGGTAGGAAATGAGGGGAGTGGAATATCCGGGAATCTATTTTCATCAACCCGAAAAAAAGTGCGGATTGATGGAAAAAGTGAAGCCGTTGAAAGTTTAAATGCCGCCGTGGCTACGAGTATTGCTCTTTATCATTTTGCGCGGGAATGACGCGAAACGGGTGTGACCTAATCATTAAATTTTTGGGTGTAATTGACAATCATTGGTGGTTTAAGTATAGTTAACCAATGACTCATTGCAGACCTCTCATCTACGAATTTAATCCGGATGGCCTATGCCCAGGAAAAAGAAAGTGCAAAAGATTTTTGTCCTTGATACCTCTGTTCTTCTCTACGATTCCGATGCCGTTAAAAATTTCGAAAAACATGACATAGCCATCCCAATCACCGTTTTAGAAGAGCTCGATTCCTTTAAAAAAGGAAATTCCGTGACCAATCTTCACGCCCGGGAATTCATCCGCTACCTCGATAAAATTTCCGACTCTAACATGATGCATAAATGGATACCGTTGAACGGGAAAACCCATGGATCCATCCGTGTTATCAGTGATGAGGAAAGTCTGCAGGATGCCAACAAAGTTTTTGGCTCATCAAAAAATGATCATCGGATTTTAAACTCGGCGTTAAAACTTCGGGAGCAGGAAACAGAAAAAAAAGTGGTGCTGGTTTCGAAAGACATCAACCTGAGATTGAAAGCCCGAGCCTTGCAGCTGGATGCTGAAGATTATGAAACGACCCGGATCAAGGATATAGATCATCTTTACAGGGGAAAGACCGATCTGGATTTCAATGATAATACAGTGATCAACAAGTTCTACAAAAACGGAGCCATTGATCCGAAAGAGCTGGAATCTTCTGAGCCGATCAGCAACCACTACTACATATTTAAAAATCATTCAAGTTCTGCGCTCGGGCATTATAATGCCGAGACGAAAAATGTGGAGCTCGTTCAGAAACATAATGCCTACGGAATTTCACCGCGTAATGCCGAGCAGACATTTGCGATGCACGCCATTATGAATCCGGAAATTCAGCTCGTGACCGTGACCGGCGCGGCAGGAACCGGAAAAACGCTGCTTGCACTTGCCGGAGCTCTTGAGCAGCGGAGTCTATATCGGCAAATATTTCTGGCGCGCCCGATTGTTCCATTAAGTAATCGTGATCTGGGTTACTTGCCGGGAGATGTAAAATCAAAAATCGATCCCTATATGCAGCCGCTGTGGGATAATTTGAGCATCATTAAAAACCAGTTTAAAGAGTCGAGCAAATCGTATAAAAAACTCGACGAAATGGTGCAGGACGAGAAGCTTTCAATTGTGCCGTTAGCGTACATCCGCGGGCGAAGCCTCAGCAACGTCATTTTTATTGTTGATGAAGCTCAGAACCTGACTCCGCATGAGATTAAAACAATTATCACTCGAGCGGGAGAAAACACCAAAATCATTTTCACGGGTGATATTTTCCAAATTGATACGCCTTACCTGGACGCCCAAAGCAATGGACTTTCCTATTTGGTAGATCGACTGCATAACAACGATATTTATGCGCACATAAATCTGGAAAAAGGGGAGCGCTCTATGCTGGCAAATCTGGCGAGTAAGTTCTTGTAATTTTCAGTTAAAATTCGTTGATTTCCATTTAAAAAGTAATAATATTGTTATAACATTAATAAAATTATTATGGAAGGAAAAATCAGAAAAGTTGGAAACAGCTTAGGCGTTATTTTGCCGAAACAGATGATTGATGAACTTCATTTGAAGTCAGGAGATAAGGTTACGATTGAACGTAAAGGAGCTAATCTTGAATTGCGTCCTATCGACCCTGAATTTGAAGATTGGGCTGAGGCTTATAAAGAAATAAATACGGATTATAAAGATGTGCTGAAAGCCTTGGCAAAGTGATCAAACTTCTGGACAAAAAAACTTTGTTGATATTTCACAAGGATCAGCTTGAACGTTATGGTGGAAAACAAGGGCTTCGAGATGAAGGACTATTGGAATCTGCCTTGGCTCAACCTCAAGCAAGTTTCGGTGGAGATTATGTTCATGAAGATATTTATCAGATGGCAGCGGCTTATGGTTTTCACATATGTCAAAATCATCCATTCTTTGATGGGAATAAGCGAACAGCATTGATTTCGATGTACCTGTTTCTTTATGTAAATGGATACAAACTCATCGCAGATAAAAAAAGCCTGTTTGCATTAGTTATGGACTTGGCAAATGGAAAAGTTACAAAAGAAGAACTATCTGTTTATTTAACAAAACACAGTAAAAAGAGAGATCATTAAGACTTTTCAACTTTCCGCAATATGCTTAGCCGCCAACCATCCATTCGTCCAGGCGGCCTGAAAATTGAACCCGCCCGTGACTCCATCGATATTTAACACCTCTCCAACAAAATAGAGGCCGGGTATTTTCTTGCTCTCCAGCGTATCAGGATTGATTTCATTTAGCGGAATTCCACCACTTGTCACAAACTCTTCTTTATACGTAGTTTTTCCCTGAATAGAATACGTTCCCCGAACCAGCTGCTGGGTAAGCTCGTGAACCTCTTTATTGGACACATCAGCCCACCGTTTAGTCGGATTGATGTCAGCCAGCGCCGTAAATTTTTCCCAGAGTCTGGCTGAAAACGGAAACTGATCCTGCTTTGTGATCAGCCGTTTCGCATTTTGATCCCGAAGCGATGTTAGCTTGACTCTGACTTCATGTTCATTGTTTGGGTGGAGCCAATTGATCTCCACTTCATACCGATACTCCCGGTCATGAAGCTCCCGTGCAGCCCATGCTGATAGTTTTAAAACGGCCGGGCCACTTAATCCCCAGTGTGTGATCAGTACCGGGCCCACTTCTGTGAATTTTGTGTCTTTGATGTGAACCAGAGCCTGTTCCACTGAAATTCCGGCCAAATCGCTGAAAACCTTTTCTCGAAAATTAAATGTGAAAAGTGAGGGGACAGGTGGCACAACGGTGTGGCCAATATCCTTCAGCCACTGATACGCATTTTCACGGTTGAATCCCCCCGAAGCAACAACAAGTTGATCACAGTTGATCGATTTCTCTTTATGAAGAAATAGTTTAAACCCTCCTTCAACATTCGGTTCAATTCGATCTACTTTTTTCTTGGTCTCTATTTTTACGCCGTGCTTTTTGGCCTCATCAATCAAGCAGTTGATGATTGTGGCGGAGTCGTCGGTTACCGGAAACATCCGACCATCGTCCTCGGCTTTTATCTCCACTCCACGCTCCTTAAACCACTGAATCGTATCGGTAGCCTGAAATTGCTCAAAACTCCAACGCAGTGTTTTCTCACCCCGTGGATAGTGTTTGGATAGCCGCTCGGGATCAAAACAGTGGTGAGTAACATTACAGCGTCCGCCACCGGAAATCCGCACTTTGGACAACACTTCCCGGGACTTTTCCAAGATGGTTACATCAAGAGATGGATTCATCCGTGCTGCATTTACAGCCGTAAAAAAACCTGCAGCTCCCCCTCCAATAACGACTAATTTTTTTCGATCTGATTGATTCATTTACCTATAATTTTAACTTTTTCAGAACTCAGAACTCAGAACTCAGAACTCAGAACTACATCCCATTCAAAATGATCTTTCCGGCATTCAAATTATTCTCCATACGATCATGAGCTTTTTCTGCATCACTCCAGTCGTAAACGGAATCGATGATGGGTTTGATTTTGCCTGACTCTATCAAATCAAAAACAACTTCAGTGAACTCTTCGGTGAGTAGTTTTTTATAAAGGTCTGTGCGGTTTCGCAGGGTTGATCCCCGGACGGTAAGTCGCTTTCGCAGGATCGGTACCATACTCATTTTCTCAACAGAAGCGCCGCCCAGCAGTGCAAGGTTTACCAGCCTGCCGTCCATCGCCAACACCTTCATATTCTGATCCCAATAGGGCGCTCCCACAAAATCGAGAACCAGATCTACACTATTTTCGCCGAGCTCTTTTTCTATCACCTCAGCAAAATCCTGTTCTTTATAGTTGATGATCAGATCAGCGCCGAGTGATTTGCACAAGTCAAGTTTTTCCTGTGATCCTGCCGTGGCAATGACTTTAGCACCATACACCTGCTTTGCAAGCTGAATGGCGGAGGTTCCAACGCCGCTGGCTCCGGCATGAATCAGTACGGTCTCGCCATCATAAATTTCCCCATTCCAAAGCAACGCCTGAAAAGCGGTCAGAAATGTTTCGGCAATTCCGGCTGCTTCTTCAATAGAGATGGATTCAGGTACCGGCATCGCCAGCTCTTCGTGGATTGTACAGTATTCGGCATATCCACCTCCGGGAAGCAGTCCAAAAACGGGATCGCCCGGCTCAAAAAGTGTTACTCCTTCACCGACTTCTTCCACGGTCCCGGCCATTTCCAGGCCCAGTATCGGTGATGCACCCTCGGGTGGTGGGTACTTTCCGGCTTTCTGCATCAAATCGGCTCTGTTAAGAGCTGTGGCTTCAATTTTAACGAGTAGTTCTCCGGCCGCAGGTTTTGGTTTTGGGTGCTCGCCAATAACCATTTTAGGTTGATCAGTTGACGATTCGACAAGAAGTGCTTTCATTAAAGTCATGGTTTTTTAAACATTAAAACTTTGCCAATCATACGATTCAGATCGGGTGATACATTCAGGTATAAAAGCGGCATCAGAAAGGTTATGATAAAAAGACTGTTTCGCAGCAGGACATTTAAAACAATAGAATCGAAGTCTATTAAAAGATATATCAAGCCAATAGTAATAATACCTGACAGAGAGATAAAGAAAGAAGATAGTTGAAAAGGTTGCAGATACATTTTTGCCCACACGTAGAAAAACTTTACGGCATTATAGATTAAAATAGATAGTGCCGTTGCAATTGCCGCACCGATAATTCCATAGAGGGGAATCAGCAGGTAGTTTGTTAAAATGGTGATCCCCACCAAAAGGAGATTCGTATAAAATGCCACTCTATAATGCTTTGAGTTCATTAATATGGTTCCGTTTACTCCGGTTGCCATATCAAATAGCTTCCCTATCCCTACGATAAAAACCACCCATTTTCCTGCGGCATATTCTTCCGGCAAGAGAGCAAAAATGAGATCGATATTGAGCCAGATTAGACCGAAAATAAGCAGGCCGGTTATCATTTGGTTGAGTGAGGTTTTACGATAAATTTCGGCAAGACTCTCCCAATCTTTTTTCTGAATAAATCCCGAAACCATGGGAGCCGCAATTTTTTCGATCGATCGCTGTGGGACGGTAATCACAGAGCCTATATAAAAAGCGATGGCATAAATTCCGGTATCGGCCAGACCCGACATCCCACCTAACATCATGATATCTACATTCCAAACGATAACCGTGGTGAGTCCCCCGAGAAGAGAGTAAAGTCCGTAGGTTGAAATTCCTTTTACCAACGGTTTTCGAAGAATATGTAGATTCGGCTTTAGTTTGAACTCACCCTGTCGATAGATTTGGAATCCAAGAAGAATGGGCTGAACGCCATAGCTTATGGCAAACAGAGTTACAAAATGGGAGAATCGAATGAGATCAAAAAAGTAGAGTGCGAGAAAAATAATGACAAAAACCCGGTTCAAAACCTCGCTGACAATCGATCCGCTGGTGGAATCTTTTAGGGAGCGCAGGTAGCTGTTAAGCACCTCAAAGTAGAGGATAAAAAGTGTTATGGGCAGAATCCAAAGGTAATAGTCAAGAAACAGAGGGGATTCTTGTCTGTAATAATTGAGAATTGTGTCCTGAAACAGCCAGAAAATCACCCCAAAAAGAATAAATCCAATGAATGGAATGAGGAATGTCCAAAACAGCAGGCCATGTTTTTCGGTGTTGGTGCGGGTAAAAAAGGGAAAATATTTGATGATCGACTGCCGAACCCCCAAGTGGGCAAACTGCGCGCTGATCATGGAAGCGGAGATCAAAATACGAGTAAGTCCGTATTGATCGGGATCAAGAATGTGCGGATAGAGCAGAATCGTTAACACAAAACCGAGACCGATTCCTGTGTAGGTAATCAGTGAGTTTAGAAGGCTCTGGCGTGCAATAATTCCCAAAATGGTTCGGTTAATTAGGCTTTAGTAGCTTGTACGATAGATTTCAATCAAGAGGAATATAGGAATTGAATCACTGCAGATAATCATTTTTTGTCAGGCACATCAAACGGAATAAATTATTTTCGTAACAAACATACGTTCAAGTGTTCTATGTAGATAGAATATTGTTTTGTTAAAGGTGATTAGGGGGTTCTCAATGGGTAAAATCAATCTTGACAGTATTAAATCTTGTTTAGATACTGCAAACATTTCTTTTAAAGATTTGAAGGAGGAGCGTGTCGCAGAAAAAACTAATCAGTCCAAAAAGCCTGAAAGTATTGACTCTATGCTGGATAACGCTCATGAAATGATGAAAAATATTCCCACTTTTACTCAGGATAAAGACTAACTATTATTCGGATTTATGTATCCTTTCAACACCCAAACCCTGAATTTCAGCAAAAATTTAGCCGCTTTCGTTTTTCCACGCAGCAAATAGCCGGTTCCTAAAACAACGCTTCCGGTTAATTTGATAAGCTCACCCAGCAATTTACTTGATGTTTTCACTTTCGAGTGACTCACCCTAAAACGTTCACTTTGCCCAATTCCCACAGTTTGCTTTTTGAGATAATCCTTCTGCAATCTCTTTGGTCCAATTCGATGCCATAATTCTAAGTCTGACCAATAGTGCAATTCAACTCCCTCATTTCTTACACTCTTAAAAAATGCTTTCTCCTCACTCCCCAAAAGATTTTTTCCAATTCGTCCGAGATAAGTATCAAAAAGCCCGTGCTTTTCGAAGACACTTTTTTTGATGAGCATATTTCCACCACGGGGAAAGTTATTTTTGGGATAGATTTTATCTGATTCTCCCAAATCATGCAGCCCAAACATGGGCATTAACTCGCGGGGAATCCAATCGGGATCGGCATCATCAAAAGAGACAAAAATCCGTCCGCCCGCACAAGAAACGTGTGGATTTGAGTTTAGATAATCCAACGCAGTGCTTACAAAATCCTTCTTTAGGTGAACATCATCATCAATAAAAAGCAGGGTTGATGCAGCCGCTTCTTTTACAGCTCGATTCCGGGCAAAAGAAAGCCCCTGGTTCATTTCATCTACATAACGAAAGTTGATTCCCGGATAGGTTTGCATGAACTCGCTACAGATTTTTTCGGTTTGATCCGTGCTGTTATTATTTATCACAAGCACTTCAAAAAAATCAGCATCAGCGGTTTGATGCGATAAATCCCGGAGGGTATCCTGCAAATAATCTGCCCGGTTATAAGTGCAGATCGCTATTGTTATGAGAGGAAGATTGTTCATATGTTTATACTTGGCGATAAATATAATCAATTGATCATAGAAGAACATTGAGTACTGAAAACCAACCCCTGGTATCCGCAATTATTCCAACGCACAATCGATCCGATCTTTTGAAACGGGCGATTGAGTCCGTGGTGGAACAGACATGGGAAAATATCGAAATCGTTGTAGTGGATGATGCATCCGATGATGGGACTTCCGAACTTTTGGAGCAGCTTTCTAAAAAGCATCGAATTACGGTTATTCGAAATGAAATTGCAAAAGGCGCCGCTGCAAGCCGGAATAT
>JBGTFX010000422.1:0-3568 GCA_041747055.1 Balneolaceae bacterium | reverse complement strand
GTGAATAATGTCAGGTTTGTAACTTCAGCCAGTCTGTTTGACGGCCATGATGCCAGTATAAATATTATGAGGAGAATCCTTCAAGCTACTGGTGCGGAAGTAATTCACCTTGGTCATAATAGATCTGTACATGAAATTGTTAATTGTGCGATACAGGAAGATGCCCAGGGAATAGCAATCAGTTCGTACCAGGGCGGACACATGGAGTATTTTAAATACATGATTGATCTGTTGAAAGAAAGGGGAGCGGGTCACATTCAGGTATTCGGCGGCGGCGGCGGTGTGATAGTTGGAAAGGAAATTAAAGAACTGCACAATTATGGCGTAAAAAGAATTTTTTCTGTTGATGATGGCAGTAAAATGGGACTTCAGGGGATGATTAATTTCATGATGGAAACCTGTGATTTTGACCCCAATGATATTGAAGCTCCTGAAGTGGATCAGGTATTCAGTAAACATCACAAGAGCATTGCCAGATCGATTACAGCGCTTGAAAACAATAAAAGTGACACCATTTCCTATAATGGCTCTACGCTATTTTCCGGAGATAAAGTACTGTTTGAGGATAAAGGCGATAGAGCCATTCCTTTAATTGGAATTACAGGAACCGGTGGAGCGGGAAAAAGCTCACTGACAGATGAAATTATTCGACGTTTTTTAACTGAATTTGAAAACTTGACCGTTGGTGTAATTTCAGTAGATCCATCTAAAGTCAGGACAGGCGGTGCGCTGCTTGGTGATCGCATACGAATGAATAGCATCGATACCGATCGGGTATTTATGCGAAGTATGGCAACGCGCGCTTCCAATAAATCAATTAGTGATTCCATTCAGGGAGCGATTGCGCTTTATAAAGCGGCGGGGTTTGATTTGATCATCGTAGAGACCAGCGGAATTGGCCAGAGCGGTACAGAAATTGCTGATATCACCGACATTCCTGTTTATGTGATGACCCACGAATACGGAGCTGCTACTCAGCTCGAAAAAATCAACATGCTGGATTTAGCTGATTTTGTGGTCTTGAATAAATTTGAGAAAAAAGGCTCTTTAGATGCGCTGCGGGACATTCGTAAGCAAATGCAACGGAATCGCGGCGACTGGCACATCAACCCGAAAAATATGCCGGTTTACCCTACTATTGCCGCACAGTTTAATGATGAAGGTGTGCACAGGTTATTTAAGGCGTTAGTTGATAAAATTAATGAGCGATACACTACCAACTGGGAGACAAAATTGTACATGAATCCCGAGCCGGCTGAAGATTTGCATACACAGGCAATTATTCCGGGTCGTCGACAGCGTTATTTGTCAGAAATTTCTGAGACCGTTGAAAACTACCACAAATGGGTAGAAGAACAGGTGGAAGTGGCTTCAAAACTGGCCCAGGTGGAGGGAACGCTGTCTCAGGTTGAAAATTGGAACCCTGAAGATAAGCCTGTAATTGAGGAGAGTCTCCAAACTATGAAGAATCACTGGGTGGAACGGCTCGATCCGCTTCCCAAAGGTATTCTTGATAACTGGGATGAACTTTACGGGAAATATCAAAAAGAACACTTTGAAGTACAGATTCGAGATAAAGTGTTCAAGAACGAGCTTTACAGAGAATCACTCAGTGGAACCAAAATTCCGCGAATTTCCTTGCCCAAAACGAAGAACAAAGGTGATCAGCTTCGGTTTGCACTGAAAGAGAATCTGCCTGGATATTTTCCATTTACTGCGGGTGTATTTCCGTTTAAACGCGAAGGGGAGGACCCCACACGGATGTTTGCCGGAGAGGGTACCCCTGAACGTACAAACAGGCGCTTTCATTACGTAAGCGAAGGAATGCCGGCAGCAAGACTGTCCACCGCATTTGATTCGGTGACGCTTTATGGAGAAGACCCCGATCATCGTCCTGATATTTATGGGAAAATCGGTAATTCAGGCGTTAGTATTTGTACGCTTGATGATATGAAAAAGCTCTATTCAGGTTTCGAGCTTACCAAACCAACAACATCTGTTTCTATGACGATCAACGGGCCTGCCCCGATGATTCTGGCCATGTTTATGAATACTGTGGTCGATCAGGAAGTTGAACGATATCTCAAAAATGAAGGAAAGTGGGAAGAGGCACAGAAAAAGATTAAAGGCATTTTTTCAAAAAAGGAGATTTCTCAGCCTCAGTATGGCTTAGAACTACCCAATGGAAACAGCGGATTTGGATTGAATACTTTAGGTATAAGTGGAGATCAACTGGTAGATGAAGAAACGTATGAAGAGATTAAATCAAAAGCATTACAAGTTGTACGCGGAACCGTTCAGGCAGATATTTTAAAAGAAGACCAGGCACAAAATACTTGTATTTTCTCAACCGAGTTTGCCTTGAAGATGATGGGGGATGTACAAAGCTATTTTACTGAGAAAGGAGTGAGGAATTACTACTCAGTATCCATCTCCGGTTATCACATCGCAGAGGCGGGGGCAAATCCGATCACACAGGCCGCCTTTACACTTGCCAATGGTTTTACGTATGTAGAGTATTATCTCTCCAGAGGAATGAGCATTGATGATTTTGCTCATAACCTATCGTTTTTCTTTAGCAATGGAGTAGATCCCGAATATGCGGTCATTGGCCGGGTAGCCCGAAGAATATGGGCGATTGCCATGAAGCATCAATACACGGCGAATGAAAGATCACAGAAGCTCAAATATCATATTCAAACCAGCGGACGATCGTTACATGCCCAGGAAATTCAGTTTAACGACATCAGAACTACACTTCAGGCATTGATGGCTGTTTATGATAATTGTAATTCACTGCATACGAATGCTTATGATGAAGCCATCACAACTCCAACGGAAGAATCTGTTCGGCGTGCGCTGGCCATTCAGTTGATTATCAATAAAGAGATGGGCCTGACCAAAAATGAAAATCCACTCCAGGGTTCATATATCATCGAAGATCTGACGGATTTAGTTGAAGATGCAATTCTGGCTGAGTTTGACAGAATTACAGATCGTGGTGGTGTTTTAGGTGCGATGGAAAGCATGTATCAGCGTGGAAAAATTCAGGAAGAGAGCCTGTTTTATGAGTCACAGAAACATACAGGTGAGCTTCCAATCATTGGTGTGAATACCTTTATCAATGATAAATTCGACTCAGCAGAGGAGAAAGAGGTTGATTTAATTCGTTCCACTGAAGATGAAAAAGAGCAACAGATTGATAATCTGAACCTGTTTCATGAAGTCCATAAGTCTGAGTCTGCTGAGGCACTGAATAAGTTGAAACGCGTTGCCCGGGAAGATGGAAATCTGTTTGAAGAGCTCATGGAAACAGTTAAAGTGGCTTCGTTAGGTCAGATTTCAAAAGCCCTGTATGAAGTGGGTGGTCAGTACAGACGGAATATGTAATTCATAAAAGACCTGACAGCATTCCCGGGACTTTTTCGGGTTTCTGTCAGCGTCGGACTTTCCCATATCTTTAATCCCAACGCTTTCAGATCAGCCGGGGCAGTTTGAGTATAATCACCCCTCAATACAACGTAAAGAAAGCCCTCTATTTATAGCCGTAATATCACCGACAAGATCG
>JBGTFX010000421.1:0-2000 GCA_041747055.1 Balneolaceae bacterium | reverse complement strand
ATGAACAGGATCAGAATTTCCGGTTATATAAATCACAGGGACATTAGAAAATTTTCTGATTTTTTCCATGGCTTCAATACCGTCCATTTCACCTTCGAGGGCGATATCCATTAAAATTAAATCTGGTTTAATTTTTTGGGTAATGTCAACTGCCGTTTTACCATATACAAGTTCCCCTCTTGTGTCGAAGCCAAGCTTTTCCATATAGCTTTCGTAAAGTAGATTGAGAATTAAATCGTCTTCGACAATCAAAACCGTTTTTTTACTATCCATAAAGCGAAGTTGTTCTCGTTATTTTTGTGATGGTCAATCTTATCTAATTTGCCTTAGAACAAAAAATTATTTTTTCTAAATAAAATATTCCTCATGCTGCAATTAAAGTCGGAAAATAATCAATTGGGGAGTGAGTTGTGTGGAAATTAAGGATGAAATTGACTTTTGTTCGTCGTGGTTTTTTAAAATATAGGAGTAAAATGAAGCAGCCTCATTATTTTGTTTCAGATCCTTCTTTAAAACTTCTGCTTGATATCCCACATTTAACCATGTGAATGGGTTTTCCGCATAAGTACATATCGCCAGAGAATTTTTGGGAATGTCTAAAAAATCTAACCGGCTGCTTTTTGGTAATTCTTCGATGCTGAAAAGCGATCGGTCTATCTGGAGCAGATTTTTTTTAGCTTTGTGCTGTAATGTGGAATGCATATCCGGCCTTTTTACAATGTTTTTAGAAGACGAAAATCTAAAGATAGCTACTAATTCATTTTCCATAATACTTGGAAAAATTTGAATCACAGGAGGGTTTTCCTGATTTAGCATAGCTAGCCGACATTGTTGAATAACAGATCCGGCCTGAATAACCCCAATTCTATATTTATTGGGCTCTTTCTTCAAAGACGGGATAATTTTTAGCTCAATTATATTTCCCGAAATAGAGTAGTTCCAATAACTTGGGCTCGATTGCACTCTTCTTTGTTGTAGTACCTGAATGAAATTCTTCATGATCGTCACTCAACAATGGCTGCGATTAAATCAAAATGAACCGTTAACAGGTTATGAACCCGAACTAAACCCAGCATTGCCGTAGGAGGGTCTACCTTATAATCGGTCATTGCTATTTCGGTTTCG
This sequence comes from Balneolaceae bacterium, assembly GCA_041747055.1. Taxonomy (GTDB): domain Bacteria; phylum Bacteroidota; class Rhodothermia; order Balneolales; family Balneolaceae; genus SW132. The sequence continues at coordinate 875 of JBGTFX010000421.1, read as the reverse complement.
CCTTTTGCACGGATCGTTCCATTATCCATCAAATACCCATTTAATGTAAACTGGATTTTATTTGATTCACCGGCAACCGTTAAGATGCCATTTACGTTAACCCGGTATACATCTTCATTTTCATCATATTCTACACTATCTGTTGATTGATATTCAAAATGAATGGATTCGTATTGATCAGCTTTAAGAGCATTAAATAAATCACGGTTCATTCTTCTTTTTCCGCAATCAAATCCTTCAACCTGGATGCTAATTTCTACTTGCAGATTATCTTTTTGTGGAGTATCCGTTGAAATTGAAGGTGCTAAACGCCGGCTGTTAACGTCGTCTTGATTTGCGTCACAACTAAAGCTGTTTACATTAGATCTTCCTTCGATCCAGAGGTTACTTGCTTCATCATTAATTACCATGCGTTGGCCATACAAACTCCCGCCTGAAAGTAACATCATAATAGATACTAATAGAATTGCGATATAGAAGCGGAAGTTTAGCATGGATTGATATATTCACTTGTTTATAGTGAGAACGTTAGAGTATAGGGAATTCTAATTTCGTCGCGGGCGCGAATGGTACCCATTACAGCTGTTGGTGGCTTGATGTCAAAGTCAGTCATTAATAACTCTTTTTCTCCTGTAAAGGTTACGGTTTCACCTTCGAAAGTCGCGTTTACTATCATGGTTGTGCTATGATCAACACCGGCAGCGCTAATAACTCCTCTAGCACTAATCGTTGCATTATTACCATCCACTTGTACACTACTGATTTCATTTAAGGTAAACGTAATCTCAGGATATTCATCTCCTTTAAGATATCCCTGAAGGTTTCTGGTTAGCCGTCCTGAATCAGATTCAATATCACTCACAGGAATTGAGAGT
>JBGTFX010000420.1:0-13678 GCA_041747055.1 Balneolaceae bacterium | reverse complement strand
TATTTCAACTGGCTGCTGATTCTTCCCATGGCCGTTCCGGCTTATCTGATGGCCTACACCTATACCGATTTTTTAGCTTTTACCGGCCCTGTTCAAATGCTTCTGCGAGATCTTACCGGCTGGGGATATGATGATTATTGGTTCCCGAATATTCGGTCGCTGGGGGGAGCTATATTGATGATGTCTTTTGTCTTTTTCCCTTATGTGTACCTGTTAACCCGCGCTGCATTTCTTGAGCAATCTTCCTCTCTGCTCGAAGCCGGCAGAAGTTTAGGAGCCACACCGTTCGAAAGTTTTACAAAAATTGCTTTGCCATTAGCACGCCCTTCTATCGCGGCAGGAATGGCTTTGGCGCTCATGGAAACCCTGAATGATTTTGGTACCGTAGATTATTTTGGCGTTCAAACCTTTACCACTGGAATTTACCGTACCTGGTTTGGATTGGGCGAACGAGTAGCCGCCGCACAACTCTCGGGATTTTTACTGGTATTTATTCTCTTCCTGATTTTGCTGGAAAGATGGTCTCGCAATAAAATGGGAACTCGTCCGGATAACAGGGGAAGATTTCGTCAGCTTTTTGTATACGAACTTAAAGGCTGGAAAGCATGGGCCAGTACCGTGATTTGCTCAATTCCTGTAATTATTGGATTCATCATTCCTGTAGTAATACTATTTCAGATGATGATCACCAACTTCGATGTCGCCGTAGATGCACGTTTTGTTCGATATAGTTTAAACACCATTGTGTTGGCCTTAATTGCCGGTGTTTTAGCGCTTTTGGTGGCATTGGTAATGGCGTATGGCACTCGTTTAAATCCAAATTTTCTTACCAAAGCAGCCACTCGTATTGGTTCAATGGGATACGCTATTCCGGGCTCCGTCATTGCCGTGGGAATTCTCATTCCGTTCGGATGGGCTGATAACACATTAGACAGCTTTATGCGAGAAACGTTTGGCGTTTCCACAGGACTCATTCTCAGCGGAACAATCTTCGCATTAGTGTTCGCCTACATCGTCCGTTTTCTTGCCGTTGCGTTTAATACGGTTGAAGCGAGTTTGGGAAAAATCACACTCAATATGGACGAAGCCGCACAGGGAATGGGATTTAAGTATGGAAAAATCCTTCGCAAAATTCACATGCCTATGATGTCGGGGAGTCTTTTTGCGGCAATCATGCTGGTTGTGGTTGATGTGATTAAGGAATTGCCGGCAACCATAATTGTACGGCCGTTTAACTTTGATACTTTGGCCGTACAGGTTTACAGGTTAGCGTCTGATGAGCGCCTTGCAGAATCTTCGGGTGCTGCATTGGCTATTGTTCTGGTTGGACTAATTCCCGTCTTTATCCTCAGCAAGTCTATTGCCAAAACCCGGAAAACGAGCGACGGGAAATCGTAATCTACCTCCAAGGGCTAATGGGAAATGATCTTATTTTTAGCCAGCTAAAATATATTATTTCGAAAACAATACGGCCTCTGATTCGTGGAGGCGAACAGCTATCGCAGTGCGACTGAGACCGCTTTTACTTAATCACTCCGGCCGAAAGTTCTGATCTTTATAAAAGAGTAACGGCGATTTTTGAGTGTTCAATGTATTCGTGAACTGGTAGACCATTGATTAAGTAGTCGAAGGAGACCACTGCGATACAGCCGCAAGGAATCAGCCGCCTTGATCTTTTGGTTCGTGCCGCCTGCCCCGAGCGCATCGGGGCATCAAGGCAAAATGAACCAAGGGAGAAAACTTATAAAATGATCCCCTTTTAGACTGCCTCCGATATTATCTCCAGCCCACTCTATCCATCAGGCGAATAGCATCCGGATTATTATTTCCATAGGCCGTCACATTCACAGCATCACTTTCAAATTCGCCCATCATATCTAAAACGGGAGGCAAATCCATGTTGTTCAAAATTGGAAATTCAAGATTTCCAATCGCGTAGATTTTCTGTGCTTCTTCTGTCGCTAAAAACTCTAAGAATGCAATGGCATTATCCCGATTGGGAGAATTTGCTGCAATTCCTGCCCCGCTGATATTCACGTGAGCTCCGCCATTTTCTGCCGGTGGAAAGTAAATGTCCAGATTTTCAACAACTGCCCGGTCTTCAGAATTGGAAGAGTTGGCCAATCGTCCATAGTAGTAGTGATTTGCAATGGCTACATCACACAAACCGGCCGCTACTGCACGTATTTGATCGGTGTCCCCCCCTTGTGGAGATCGCGCGAAATTAGAAACCAATCCTGCTGCCCACTCTTCAGTATCTTCAAGTCCGTGACTCTCAATCAATGATGCCACAAGAGACTGGTTATAAATGTTGTTTGATGACCGGACACAAATTCTGCCGTCCCATTTTTCATCAGCCAATTCCCAGTATCCTGCAAGTTCATCACTGCTTACCCGATCTGTGCTGTAGATTAAGCTACGGACTCTGCGGGATAAGCCTACCCAATATCCATCTGTGTCGCGCAGCTCAGGAGTAATTCTATCATCCAGAAAATCCGAATTGTATGGCTGTAATATATCTGCTTCCTTCGCTCTCCATAAACGGCCGGCATCAACGGTAATAACAACATCAGCAGGACTATTTATCCCTTCACTTTTTATTCGTTCAATGAGTTCGTCACTACTGCCTTCTATTAAGTTGATAGATATACCGGTCTCTTCGGAAAACTTCGAAAACAGTTCTAAATCGGTATCATAATGCCGGGAGGAGTAAATATTCACTTCATCTCCGGGTGTACAAGAAAATAGTAGCATTGGAAATGAAAGAAATAAAAGTATTCTAATCATATAATTGAGCAATTTGTGCAAGTATTTTATTTAGATCAATTCTAAATAATAATTCTATGAGAATCAACAGAAAGCTTCAACAAACCTTGCTACTACTTTTCCCCTAACACTCCTATCTTCTTAAAAAAATTGCAGGCTTTCAATGAAAAAAATACTCCTGATCCAAACCGGCGGAACCATCGCGATGCATTTGAATCATGATCAACCCGAGCTGGATACAAATAAATTTACCGAGCTGCTGTTGGGGGCAATTCCTGAGCTCTCTTCGATTGCCAATATCGAAATTGATAAAATTTTCTTTGAAGACAGTTCTGATATCAGCCAGGAGCACTGGAAAGAGTTGAGTCTGCATATCAAAAAAAGATATGATGAGTTTGATGGTTTTGTGATTCTACACGGAACGGATACCATGGCGTACACAGCATCAGCCCTCTCCTTTTCGCTCCGAAATTTGGGCAAACCCATCATCTTAACCGGCAGTCAGGTTCCGATGAGCAATATTCGGAGTGATGCACGAAGAAATTTAGTCAATGCCGTTGAGCTGGCAACGCATCCAATATTTGAAGTGGCCATCTGTTTTAACGATCATCTTTATCGGGGAAACCGGGCCACAAAAATGAGCATAGGTGATTTTGATGCATTCACCTCTCCAAATTATCCTCCATTGGGCGAAGTGGGAATCGACATTGAACTCTCACAAAGCTGGAAAAAACCGCCTCACGATTTACATGCGAATCCTGTGTTTGATGATTCACTGCACATCATTAAACTCTATCCGGGTTTGAATCCGGAAATGCTGAATTGCATTAACCTCAGCGAAACGAAAGCTATTATTTTCGAAGCTTTTGGCAGTGGTAACTTTCCCATGAAAGGTGATAAGAGTTTGATCCCTTTTATAATGAAGTGCAAAGAATCCGGCTGTCATGTAATTATCACATCACAAGCCGCTTACGATTCGGTTGATTTAAACCAATACTCAAGCGGACGAGCGGCAAAAAAACTGGGCGCATTAAGTGCGGGAGACATGACAATGGAATCAACCATTACTAAAACTATGCACCTTTTAGGTAACAAACTTGCAGATGATGTTTTCAAATCGCAATTTGAGCAAAATATTTCCGGTGAACGAAGCCAATAACTATGTTTTTTGTATTTGATGTTGAAACCATACCTGATTTCGATTTTGTGCGGAAAGTCCTGAATAGTCCGGACAGCTCTGAGGAAGATCTGCTTATCCAGGCCAGTGAAGAACTCACGCGTAATAACAGTGGGTTCCTGCCTCCAATGTATCACAGAATGGTTTCCTGGGTAGGACTTTGGGTCGAAAACATGGGAAAACCTGTGCAGAAAGTGAGCTGGAATGGGTCTGATGAAAAAGAAGGCCTCAAACAGCTTTTTGATGCACTGCTTACCTACAAAGATTTCGGCTTGATTCACCACAATGGCCGCGGATTCGATCTTCCCTTGATCACCTACCGCGCCATGCGGCATGATATGCAGATGCCCATACGGCTGAATCACTACGATATTCGCTACCGGTTCAGCAATTCAAATATTGATTTGATGGATGAATTCAGCAACTATGGAGCCAGTTCCTATCCAAAATTGAAACACCTTGGTCATTTAATAAATGTGCCGTTTAAGCAAACCGGCGAAGGAAATGAAGTTTTGAAAATGTATCGGAAAAACAAACTCGACGAAATTGAACACTACTGCTACGAAGATGTGATGGCAACATACATTGTTTGGCTACGAATGAAATATACAACCGGGGATATCTCAGAAGAAATTTTTAAGAACCTGAACGAACGTGCTATTAGAAAACTTGAGGAAATTCAGGCACAGGTTTAGTTATAGATTTTCTACACTTTACTATCTACATTCAAACGCGAAACACTATTTAAGTGGTTTTCAACCCAAATGATATTTACTTAAGACATATTTATGATAACATCGATGACAGGATTTGGCCGCGGGGAAGCTGCCAAAAATGGATTACAGGTAACTGTTGAAGTAAAGACGTTAAACAGTCGTTACCTGGATATATCAACCCGAATGCCGCACACGATTCAGGATAAAGAAATGGCTGTGAAAGAGATTGTTCAGAGTCATCTGTCACGCGGTAAAGCGATTGTAAATATTAATGTTGATAAAAAAATCTCCGGGCAGCCAAAGATCACCTACAATGCAGAGATGGTAAAAAGCTATACAGAAATGCTTCGGGAGATGAAAGCAGAAGCGGGTATTTCTGAACCTCTTACCATTAAGGACTTGTTTACGTTTGATGATATTTTTGAATCACGTAAAGAAGATGAAAAGAACATCGAAGTTATTTGGGACTGCTCGAAAATGGCCCTGGAAAGTGCTCTTCAATCTCTCGATGAAATGCGAAAGAAGGAAGGCAAGGAGTTAGAAAATGATCTGCAGAAGCAAATCAATGATATACTTCAAATGCTTGATGATGTGATTGAGCAGTCCGACAAAAAAACGCCTGAAACACGCGAAAAACTTCATGAACGGATTAAAAAGATGGTTTTGGATGAGAATTTTGATCCGGACAGAATGGAAATGGAAATAGCCATTCTGGTAGATAAAATGAACATCAACGAGGAAGTGGTTCGGTTAAAATCACACCTGAAATTTTTCCTGGAAGCTCTGGACAATGAAGGACCTGTAGGACGCAGATTGAATTTTTTATGCCAGGAAATTAATCGTGAACTGAATACCATTGGCTCAAAAGCGAATGATTCATCCATATCCCATAACATTGTTTTAGGTAAAGAAAAACTGGAACAGATAAGGGAGCAGGTCCAGAATATTGAGTAAACGAGGAAAAGTTATTTCGTTAGCCGCCCCAAGTGGTGGCGGAAAATCAACGATGGCAAAACGTTTGTTGAAAGAGTTTCCTAACCTGAAATTTTCTGTCAGCGCCACTACCCGATCGCAACGAAAAGGAGAAGTAGACGGAAAAGACTATCACTTTTTATCGAAAGAAGAATTTCAGGATAAAATCAACGCCGATGAATTCCTGGAATGGGAAGAATTTTATAATGGCACCCGATACGGAACTTTGCAGTCAGACGTTGATAATCAACTGAATAAAGGATATTTTATCTTGCTTGATATTGATGTTCTTGGTTCGTTGAATATCAAAAGTATTTACGAAGATGAAGCTTTAACCCTGTTTATTTTACCTCCATCTCTGAAAATACTAGAAGAGCGATTGCGCAATCGGGATACAGAAACTGAAGAAACGTTGAAAACGCGTCTCGATCGTGCTCAAAAAGAGATATCATACTCCGACAAATTTGATAAAATCGTTGTAAATGATGACCTCGAAACTGCCTACAGTGAAATTAAAAAGGCAGTTAAACATTTTATGAATTATAAATAACCGGAAGAACAAATGCCCATACGTACATTAAACCTTGACAAACTCGGCGACAAAGACGGTAATAAATACGAAAAGATCGTCATCATGTCGAAGCGCGCACGTCAAATTGCTGCACAGGAAAAACTTGAACTCGACGAGAAATTAAAATATTTCGAAGGATTTGAAGATGAAGATGAATTCACTTTCAATGAAGAGCAAGAGCGTATTTCTAAATCGTTTGAAAAGCTGCCTCACGCAACGCAGCGTTCCATAACAGAAATGGTGGATAAGAAAACGACATACAAGTACCCAAAGAAAGAATTATAAATGCTATCCGGTAAACGCATTATACTCGGCGTTACCGGTGGTATTGCTGCCTACAAAGCGGCATATTTATTACGTGATTTTCAAAAAGCGGGAGCCGAAATCCGAGTCACGATGACTCCTTCAGCTACCCGCTTTGTTGGTTTTGAGACCTTTTCTGCGCTCAGCCGACATACCGTAGCTGTAGATGTTTTCAATGAATCCGAGCCGGGCAGCGACTGGACAAAACACATCCAATGGGGAGAATGGGCCGACCTTTTTGTGATTGCCCCCTGCACCGCCAACACACTTGCTAAAATTGTGAATGGTCAGTCAGACAATATGCTCACCACTACGGTACTCGCAGCACGATGTCCCATTTTGATCTGCCCTACGATGGATGGCGAGATGTATGAAAGTCCCTCAGTAGTTTCAAATCTTAAAAAAGCGAAAGAATCAGGGCTTCATATACTTGAACCGGAATCCGGATATTTAGCCAGCGGACTTGACGCAAAAGGACGCCTCCCTGACGCTGAAAAGATCCTTGCCTACGCCGATGAAATCATAACAAAGAATAGAGAATCCGGTCCCCTATCCGGTAAAAAAGTTGTGGTTAGCGCCGGCCCCACACGCGAGTTTATAGATCCGGTTCGATTTTTATCTAATCCGAGTTCGGGGAAAATGGGACTTGCCATGGCCGATGCAGCTGTACGACTGGGGGGTGATGTGATTCTTCTGAAAGGTCCGATTGATGAAACCGAAACAGAACGAATGCAGGTCGAGAGTTTTATTTCTGCTGATGATCTGCATCAACTCGCTCAAAAGCATCAGGATGCCGAAGTATTTATTATGGCCGCTGCTGTTTCTGATTTTAAGCCCAGGAATGTATTTAAAGAGAAAGTAAAAAAAGAGAACTCTGACTCTTCTATTGATCTGGAGAAGACACCTGATATATTAGAATGGCTGGGTAAAAATCGAAGTGGTAATCAGGTGTTGATTGGTTTTGCAATGGAGACAAACAACCTTGAAGAGAACGCAAAAAAGAAGCTCCACAAAAAGAATATCGATTGGATTTGCGCTAATTCTCTAACCGGGGAAGATTCAGGATTTCAAACAGACAAAAATATTATTCGACTGATTAACAAAGATTCAGTAAAAGAGTTTAAAGGCTCAAAAAAGGAAATTGCACTTCAGATTTTGAGAGAGATATTTAAGTAGTGGCTAAAGCGTCCTTACAGAGTGTCCGGCGTTTTTACGGACTCCTGCAAGAGTCGCAATTGTCGTTGGTTCCCTTAACAACACCCCTCAAGGGGAGACATTAAATTCACAACTCTGCCGGGAACTCCGCGCTGCTTCGGGATGTCAGCGTCTGCTATCCATTGTGAAAAATGATTGTAACCAACCCACACCCACAAAATCAACGCTGTCAGATCCTGTGGGTGCTAAAAGGTTTGGTAATAAACTACACAATCCTATTTGGATCACTGTAATCCGGAATCTCGCCCCTGTACCTAAAAATCCGCTTAATCCACTTCACCAAAGATGTTGACTGATTTTTGATATACCACTGATCGGCAGCTCGCCTGGCGCCTAAACCATAACTTGGATAGGGATGAATGGTATCCGCAAAATCGCGAAGGGAAACCCCATTTTTCATGGCAAGGGCATATTGCGAAATCATCTCTCCGGCGTGAGCACCAAGTACAGATGCACCCAGTATTTTACCGCTCCATTTTTTGGCGTATACTTTAATCATCCCGGTAGTTTGACCATCTGTAATCGCACGGTCAATTTTCGAGAATGGAAATTTATACACTTCGAACTTTTCGCCAGCTTCTTTAAGCTGCTCTTCAGTAGCGCCAACATGACCCAACTCAGGCTCTGTAAACGTAACCCACGGAACATGCTTCTTGTCAATTTTCATGGGTATTTTTATAAGCGCATTTGTGGTTGCCACTTTTGCCATGTGTTCACTCATATGGGTAAACTGATACCGTCCGGTAACATCGCCCACTGCATAAATATGTCGTTTGTTGGTTCGGCATTTATCATTTACGGTTACACCACGGTTTGTGTATTCAATACCCGCTGCATCCAGGTTCAATGCGTTGATATTTGCACGTCTGCCTGTAGCGAAGAGGACTTGTGAACCTTCAATGGATGATTTTACCCCATCTTTTTCAATAACAACTTCAACACCTGAACCGGATTTTTTCACTTCCTTCACACCGGAATTCAAGTGATAAACAACCCCTTCCTCTACCAGTTTATCTTTTAATATAGAAGTGAGCTCAGGGTCATCATTGGTTAAAATTCCCGATGCCATATCAATCACTTCTACAGCGGTACCTAATCGTACAAAGCTTTGAGCCATCTCTGTACCAATGGGTCCTCCACCGATGATGATCAGTTTTTCCGGAAGATTATCAATTTCAAAGAGTGATTCATTAGTTAGAATATCAACACTTTCCACGCCTTGCACCGGAGGGACGAATGCTTTAGCGCCGGTACAGATAAAGAAGTATTTGCCACTAACTTCTCTTTCTAATCCGTTTCCATCTGTTATTTTTATAGTATGGTCGTCAAGAAATTCTGCACGTCCCTGAATTACGTCAATTCCCATTTCCTCAAAAATTGCAGGATCATCTGCATCCTCATATACTTCTCTTCTTACATGATCAATGTGCTCCATTACTTTTGAAACATCAAATTTCACATCCTCAGCAGTAAGGCCGTACTTATTTGCTTCTTTAGCGTTATGCATCACCGATGCAGCTTTAATCAATGTTTTACTGGGCACACAACCGGTCCATGTACAATCTCCCCCCAGCCTTTCCTGTTCAATCATCATTGTTTTTGCACCAAAATTGGCAGAAATTCCGGCTGATGTTAGTCCTGCAGCGCCCCCACCAATCACGATTGAATCATACATATATTTACCCATTTGTAACCTCTGCCTCTTCGTTTATTTGTTTTTTTACATTTTTGAAAGTCGACCATGCACCATAAATCAACATCAGAACAACTAAACCGTAAACCCACCAAGGCACATTTTGTCCAGCAATCATCAGGTATAAATATGCAGAGATAAAGAAAAACGAGGCGCTTAACACCGGCATGACAATAGACAATCCTCTTCGATAATTTCGAACGAGCCACGCAATAGAGAGAGTAAAAAATGGGATTGCTCCAATATAAATTGACCCAAAGACTATTGGATTCACTCCATATTCTTCGCCTAATCCCATAAACCATTGGTAAAAACCATCAAACCACTCCATAAACTATCTTCACTAAGTTATTGTTGTTGAGTGCATTAATATTGAAGTAGAAGAGAAAAGATTCGTCACGCAAGTATAACAAATAATTCCTAAATAAAATGCCATTGCTATCGTTATAGAGATCAAGTTAAAATTTGTATTCTATTTGTAAAGATATTTACTTCCCCTTATTTTAGATTAAGATTCAATTAAATACATACTGCTGAAAAACAACAAACACATATCACTCTTCTTGTCATTGTTCATTGCGATGGGATTGTCGTTTTCTACGATACATTTTCATTACGATTTAGATGAACACGTGGATGGGATAGAGTATATATCTCAAGACTATACTGAATGTGCTGTTTGTGCTTCTCATTATAAAGTTTTATCAGCTTCTGATTTAAAATCAGAAGCTCCACTACTGCTAAATGACCTTCTTTTTGTTCATACTGATGATATCATTGTTGATCCCCTCAACAACATTCAGGATGGACGAGCCCCTCCTTTCTTTGGCTAAATACGCCAATTAAATACGAAAACTACGATTCTCAATAACTCGCAACCACCCGGGAATCGGTAGTATATACCTCGTTTTTTTACCAAAAATTTATCCAATAATCCTTAACTCAAAATTAAAATCTAACAGTTATGAACATGTTAAATACACAAAAACTAACCATATTTGCGACTTTCTTAGTTGCAGCGTTATTCACACTACAAGCCTGTGGTACTAGTAGTAATGAAGATCATTCCGATCCATTTGGTGCCGCATTAATTTTAAATGGTGAAGAAGTAGCCGCCCATGAAGGCGGTCAAATCACCTACAAAGACGGTGATCATCTTGAAGTTGAAGCCGGCGAAGAAACCAACCGAATTCAGCTGCGGTGGATTGATGAAGATGGCGATCGTTTCACATTGGAAACTAGAGACGGTTTTAGCCTGCGTTGGAACATTGCCGATGAGAGTGTTCTAGGAGTTAATCAAGATGATGACGATGGTCCCTGGGATTTCCACTTATTTGGTGCCGGAGTAGGAGAAAGTACTATTCAATTTGAATTATGGCATAATGATCATGCTGACTTTACAACTCTTCCATTTCAAGTTCGTGTAATAGAATAGTCTTTAACTATGAAAATTCAGGATGAAACCAATTATTCAGTCTTACTTTTTGCCCTCATGATAAGTATGAACATGAAGCAGAAATTGAATTATTGGACATCCTCAATTTTAATTAATGTTAATTAATCTAAAATTCATGGGACAACCGTAACAGGTTGTCCTTTTTATTATGAAGGCAAAATTTCTTTTATCATTCCTTTTATTAATTGTTTGTTTGTTTTTGCATGAATCTGCTTTTGCACAAATGCGTGGAGAAGTGAAAGATGCTTCAACAAATGAGGCTGTTCCATTTGCTTATATCCATTTAGAAGAAATAAACAGAACAACCACAGCTGACAGAGATGGAAAATTTGGATTCCGAAATATCCCTGAAGGCACTTTTACACTCACGGTTCATCGAATTGGTTTTAGAACGTATATATCTGAATTTAACTTTAACGGCACAACAGATGAGCTCATTGAAATTTTCTTACAACCCGAAACTGTTAGAGGTGATGAGATTACTGTTTCAGGAGTCAGGGACGAAACAACCGGATCTCGTTTAGAGCACGCATCAACAAAAATTTCAGGTGAAGAACTTCGCCGTAATTTAGGAACTACATTATCAGAGACTCTTAAAGGTAAACCGGGATTTAGTGAACGTTCGTTGGGTCCCGCTCCCGGAAGGCCGGTAATCCGAGGGTTGGGAGATGAACGTGTTTTAATTCTTCGCGACGGAGAGCGTACAGGTGATGTATCTTCTCAAAGCGCCGATCATGCCGTAAGTGTAGATCCGAGTGGTGCAGAAGAGATAGAAATAGCAAGGGGGCCTGCGGCATTGGCTTATGGTGGAAATGCAATTGGCGGTGTCATTAATGTGGTGAAGAATCAAATACCTAATACGGTGCCCAATCGCACATCGGGAACTTTTTCGCTCAGTGGACGATCCGTTAATAATGAAGCTGCTACATCTATTAACGCCATAATTCCATGGAATAATTGGGTTGGAACTATAGGAGTAAATGGTAAATCAGGCACCGATTTTTCCACTCCTGAAGGAAAAATTAGCAATACTAATATTCTAACCTCAAACAATACAGTCGGGGTAAGCCGCATTGGCAGCAATGGGTATATTGGAGGCTCGTTTTCTTATTATTTCTCCGATTATGGCATACCCCCCGATCCTAATGGCGGACATCCCAATGGGGTAGATATTGAGATGAGAAAGTTTCAGGTAGATTTAAGAGGTGAACGCATTTTTCAAGACTCTTTTTTTAAACTTTCTGAAACCAGATTATCGTTCGTGAACTATACCCACTCCGAAATTGAATCGAATGGAATCCTTGGAACTCGATTTGATAATTTGACCGGTAATTTTTCCTCCCGATTGCACAACAATAAATGGGGGATTTTTGATAAAGGATCTATTGGAATCTGGGGTGAAATTCAGGACTATTCCGTTTTTGGCGCAAGAACACCGGATGCAAATCAATTCAGTGCGTCTGCGTATGTTATACAGGAAGGCGACTCAGGGCCTCTCCACTATGAGTTTGGAACCAGGTTAGAATATGTTCATTCAAGACCAAAAGAAGAAAGACTCTCACCAAGAATCGGTCAGATAGAAAGTCGTAATTTCCTGGGGCTTGCAACATCAGCATCGGCTATTTATCGTTTAAATAGTTCGCTGTTTCTGGGAACAACTGCCATGCATTCCTTCCGCGCACCCGCACTTGAAGAGCTATTTTCGGAAGGACCTCATTTAGCGGCCTACAGCTTTGAAATTGGAAATCCTCAGCTGGATGCTGAACGAGGTGTTGGCATTGAACTCTTTTTAAGAAACCGTGGTAATCGATATACAGCCGAACTTGCAGTTTATCGAAATAAATTTCAAAACTATCTTTATACCCGTGATACAGGTGAAAGAAGCATCTCTGACCCAAGTTTAAACAATTTTCAATTCGTTGGTGAAGAGGCGCTATTTAACGGAGTTGAATTTTCGGGTGAAGCCGAGATTACCAATCGATTAAAAATTGGCGGAAATATATCTTACACTGTTGCAAATCGCTATGTAAGTGAAGAAGAGCAGGAAATAACCGGCTTTAATAATGATACCCGTCCCCTGCCATTGATTCCTCCTCTACAGGGAGCCATTTATACCAGATATACTCTCAACAACCTTACGGCAACTCTTCGTTACACTGTGGCTGATGCACAGACTCGGGTTGGAGAATTTGAAAACCGTACAGATGGTTATCAGCTTATAAATGCAAATATTCAATATCGGATAAGCTCTTCCAACTTTCTTCATACTTTTTCCCTAAGTGGAAATAATCTTTTAAACACTACTTATCAAAATCATCTTTCGCGTGTAAAGGAAATTTTTCCGGAACCGGGCAGAAGTTTAAATCTTCTATATAGGGTTTATTTTTAATATTTTGTAAATAGTTACGTAACAACACATTGCCAGCTCAAGCTCTCTATGAAAAAAAATAATAATTGTGCTGTTAATACGGCAGTTATTCTCGCTGCCGGAATGGGAAGTAGACTTTCTCCTTACACCGATAATAAAGCAAAGTGCCTTGTTAAGGTTAACGGTAAAACCATTCTTGATATCAAAATCATCCCCCGGGCCCTAAAGTTCCTTCACAAAAGGAATTAATTGAAGCGTTAAGAAACGCACTTTTCCGGGCTAAACCATATTCAGAAGAGCGAAAACAAGTTAAGGTCACTTTTTCTCTAACACGGATGGCGGGGCAACAGAGCGGGTATCACTATTTCTGAAAAACTATATTTTTGAAGATCAGGGCAGTAATCAGGTTGCAGATTTTACCCGTTTAGAATCTTCATCTGA
>JBGTFX010000419.1:0-12830 GCA_041747055.1 Balneolaceae bacterium | reverse complement strand
GTACTTTTTGATTGTTCAGGATTTTATTGCCGCGGCGAGAAACATGGGGGTTTATGTTGGGCCGGGCCGGGGTTCAGCGGCCGGTTCTGTGGTGGCTTTTTGTACAAGGATCACAAATATCGATCCGCTGAAGTACGATCTGCTTTTTGAGAGGTTTTTGAATCCCGAGCGTGTGTCGATGCCGGATATTGATATCGATTTTGATGATGACGGACGCCAGAGCGTGATCGATTATGTGGTAGAAAAATATGGCAAAAGTCAGGTAGCACATATTATCACGTTTGGTTCTATGGCTGCGCGATCGTCGGTAAGGGATGTGGCACGTGTACTGGACTTGCCTCTTTCTGATGCAGATCGAATTGCGAAACTGATCCCGGAAACGATCGGGATTTCCCTGGCAGATGCCATCAGTGAAGTAAAAGAGCTTCAGCAGATTAAAAAGAAAGAAGATCTGGAAGGTCAGACGCTGAAAATGGCGGAAACGCTGGAAGGTTCTGTGCGGAATACGGGAATTCATGCCGCGGGTGTCATCATTGCTCCGGATAAACTGACCAACTACATTCCAATCAGTACGGCTAAGGATGCTGACCTTTACGTGACACAGTTCGACGGCAAAGTGATTGAAGATGCCGGAATGTTGAAGATGGATTTTTTGGGATTGAAAACACTCTCTATTCTGAAAACGGCCATTCAGTTTGTGAAGGAAAATCACGGAAAGGAGTATGATTTAGATGATATTCCTCAGGGTGATGAAAATGCATATGAGTTCTTTAAAAAGGGTTTAACGGTGGGGATTTTCCAGTTCGAATCGGATGGTATGCGGAAACATTTGCGCCATTTGAAGCCGAGCACCATCAACGATTTAATAGCCATGAATGCGCTCTACCGTCCGGGGCCAATGCAGTTTATACCGGATTATATCAAACGAAAGCATGGTGAGGAGTTGGTTGAGTATGATCATGACGATCTCAAAGAGCTGCTTGAACCTACTTACGGAATTATGATTTATCAGGAGCAGATTATGATGGTGGCTCAGAAAATGGGTGGATATTCGCTTGGTGAAGCGGATGTTCTTCGCCGGATTATGGGTAAGAAAAAGCCTGAGCTCCTTCCGCCGGAAGAGGAAAAGTTTACTCGTCAGGCTGTGGAGAAAGGCTATGATGAAAAAGTTGCCAAAGCTGTTTTTGACAAGATGGCGATGTTTGCGGGTTACGGATTTAATAAATCTCACTCTGCTGCCTATTCGGTAATTGCCTATCAAACCATGTATTTCAAAGCCAATTATACGGCAGAATATATGGCGGCGGTATTGAGCCACAATATGAGTGACATCAAAAAAGTATCGTTTTTTATTGAGGAGTGTCAGCGGTTGGGGATACCTGTTGACCCACCGAATGTGAACACGGCCGAAGCAAAATTTGTGGCGAAAAACGGACGGATCCAATATGGAATGTCTGCCATTAAAGGCGTGGGTTCAAATGCAATTGATGAGATTGCCAAAGAACGAAAAGAACACGGAGATTTTAACAGCCTGTTTGAATTTTCAGGGAGGATTGATACACGCGTTTGCAATCGAAGAACCATTGAAAGTTTAATTCAGGCCGGTGCTTTTGATTCCCTGCACGAAAACCGAGCGCAGTTGCTGGCGAGTGTTGACGATGTTCTCAGTTACGCATCGCGAAAGCAGGAAGAGGAACGCCTTAACCAAGCCAGTTTATTTGGCGGCGACATTGGCGGGGGTGGATCGATGGGCGAACCTAAACTTCGTGATGTGCCAAAATGGACCAACATCGAGCGGTTGAATAAAGAGCGTGAACTGATTGGATTTTATTTGAGTGGCCATCCTTTGGATAAGTATCGTGAGGATATCAAGCTTTTTGCTTCCCATACGCTTTCTGATGATCGCATAGTTGAAATGGGTGATCAGGAATCGATAAAAATAGTAGGAATTATTACATCGGTCAGACAGGTAACGGATCGAAAAGGAAGGCCGATGGCATTTATTCAGGTTGAAGATCTGCACGGAGCAATTGAAGTACTGGTTTTTAGTGATGTGTTTGATCGAAATATGGGCCTTATATCACCGGATACCATTATTCTTCTTGATGGAACTTTGGATAAGCGTCGGGGCGAACCAAAAATTGTGGCTTCGCAAATGGAGCGGGTTGAAAATTTACGAGAGAAGTTCCAGAATCAGCTTCAGTTGTACATCAAACTGAAAACAAATGACATCACAAAAGATGACCTGACCCAAATGGCAACGCTAATGAGCATCCATAAGGGTGAAACCCCGGTGCGACTCAAGGTGATCAGCAATCACGCAAATGGCCCAATGAAGATGAACGTGAGAAAATTTGTAGTGGAGCCAAATAATGACCTGTTAAAAGGTTTGCGGAATATTATCGGCGAAGAATCTGTTCTTTTAATGAGGAATACATCACAGTAGATAATCTATTTTCTAAGACAAACAAGTCTATAAATTATAATGATGTATTTGATAGGATTTCGTTATATGGATATAGAATGTTTTATCACGATATTTATAAAAATTAATTAACCCAATAATACTATGAGCAAAACAATTGAATTTACCGACGGAAACTTTTCCGAGGAAGTAGAAAACAGCGAATCTCCCGTATTAGTCGATTTTTGGGCCGAATGGTGTGGTCCCTGCCGCATGGTAGGACCCATCGTTGATGAAATTGCCACTGAGTATGATGGCAAGGCAAAAGTTGGCAAAGTAGATGTAGACAGCAATCCGCAAGTTTCTGTTAAATATGGGATTAGAAGTATTCCTGCACTTTTAATTTTTAAAAATGGCGAAGTTGTAGAGCAAATTGTTGGTGCAGTACCAAAAGCACAAATTAAGAAGCAGTTGGATGCACAGTTAGCTTAACTAAAGTCTGAATAGTTCTAAAAAAATGAAAAGAGATGATAGTAATATGTCATCTCTTTTTTATTTGATAAACTTATCCTCAATAAGTTTTTACAAATGTTTTAGATTTATAGCAGAACTATCTGCTATTTTTGTTCGTTCGGCATTATAACTCCTGTTATCACAACTAATCTATGAACACTTTGTTAAAACGAATAATTACAACTGTTGTCATTCTCGCTGTTTTGGCACTTCTTGCTTACCCTAAAGTTCAGCCATTGTTTAGCTCTTCATCAGACAGTAGTAATTCCAACAATTCAGCCGGTTCTAATAAAATGAAGGTCGAGGCTGTAAAGATTAGTGAAGAATCCGTTGAGGATCGAATATTTTCAAGTGGTTCCTTGCGGGCTGATGAAATTGTGGATTTAAGTGTTGAATCCTCAGGTTTGATTACGAACATTTATTTCGATGAAGGATCTGAAGTAGAAAAGGGAGACCTGCTGTTGAAAATTAATGACAGCCAACTACAGGCAGAAAAAA
Organism: Balneolaceae bacterium; assembly: GCA_041747055.1. Classification (GTDB taxonomy): domain Bacteria; phylum Bacteroidota; class Rhodothermia; order Balneolales; family Balneolaceae; genus SW132. The sequence continues at coordinate 9,415 of JBGTFX010000419.1, read as the reverse complement.
ACAGAAATGCATTCCGCCTAACCCTTGCTGAACAAAGGGAAGAGCGGCAGAAAAGATTGCTTGAAAGAGGCGGAATTAGTCAGGACGAATATGAAGCTACGCTAAATGAGTTAAATGTACTTCGTTCTGAGCTACAGTTAATTGAGGCACGAATCGATCAAACCGAAATAAGAGCTCCGTTTTCCGGCTCTATTGGATTGAAATATGTGAGTGAGGGAAGCTATATAAGCCCTACTACAAGAATTGCAACACTACAAAGATTAAATCCAATTAAAATTGACTTTTCTGTCCCTGAAAGGCATGTAGCCCGCGTTTCGGTTGGAGATAAAATTAATTTTCAAATACAAGGTGTAGACAGCACATTTATTGGCGAAGTTTATGCTTTTGAACCTAGTGTAGACCGGGAGACCCGATCGCTGCAAATCAGGGCTATTACAGAAAATGACAGCAGGATATTATTTCCCGGAGCTTTTGCCAATATCACCTTGATTTTAGACACCATTTCTGATGCGCTAATGGTGCCAACAATATCTGTTATTCCTGATTTGAATACTCAAAAGTTATTCGTGGTACGCAATGGAGTGGTAGACGAAATAAGAGTACAGACAGGTATTCGAACAAGCGAAAAAGTTCAGGTTATATCTGGACTCGCACCCGGAGATACAGTCTTAACCACAGGCCTGTTGCAGGTTCGTTCAGGTGATGAAGTAGAGATTACAGTTCTCGGTGAGGGAGGTGGATTATGAGTTTATCATCCCTAAGTATTCGACGACCTGTATTAGCTTCGGTGATGTCGATTGTTATTGTGCTGTTTGGTGTCATCTCGTTTTTCTATTTGGGAATACGGGAGTATCCATCTGTTGACCCGCCTATTGTAACTGTTTCCACTTCTTATGTAGGAGCCAATGCGGATGTGATTGAGTCACAGATCACCGAACCGCTTGAAGAATCCGTAAATGCCATTGCCGGTATACGAACATTGTCGTCAGTAAGCAGGGAAGGACAAAGTACTCTTACGGTAGAATTTGATTTGGAAGTGGATTTGGATGTAGCAGCAAATGATGTAAGAGATCGGGTATCTAGAGCCCAAAGAGATTTACCGCCTGATGCTGACCCGCCACAAATTAGAAAAGCGGATGCAGATGCATCACCTATTGTGTTTCTGAATGTAAGAAGTGACCGGCGAAATTTACTGGATTTAACAGCCGTCGCGGAAAATATTTTTAAGGAGCGCCTGCAAACAATTAATGGCGTCAGTGAAATTCGCATATGGGGATCACGGCAGTATGCTATGCGTATGTGGATGGATCCTTTGAAACTGGCTGCCTATGGGGTTACACCTCTTGATGTTCGACAAGCGCTGACACGTGAGAATGTTGAGCTCCCATCAGGAAGTATAGAAGGATTGTCAACGGAAATGACAGTACGAACGATGGGGCGGATTTCAACCCCGGAAGAGTTTAATAATCTTATTATAAGAGAAGAAAACGGAAATAAAATACGTTTTCAGGATATTGGTTATGCTGAATTAGGTGCCCAAAATGAGCGCACCGTTTTAAAACGAAATGGTGTGCCAATGGTGGGTATTGTTGCCATTCCACAGCCCGGAGCGAATCAGCTTTCCATAGCTGAAGCATTTTTTGAACGAGTTGAACAGATTAAGTTAGACCTGCCCGATGATGTTGAAGTTGCAGTTGGGTTTGACACAACGGAATATATTCAGCAATCAATTAGCGAAGTTCAACAGACTATTTTTATAGCCTTAGCTCTTGTTATCGCGGTCATTTTCCTGTTCCTGCGTGATTGGAGAACCACATTAATACCTGTTATTGTAATTCCAATTGCACTGATAGGCTCACTGTTCATAATGTTTGTTGCAGGTTTTTCCATTAATGTTCTAACCATGCTTGCCGTGGTTCTTGCTATTGGTTTAGTGGTTGATGATGCCATTGTAGTATTGGAGAACATTTATGCGAAAATGGAGAAAGGATTACCGTCACTTGAAGCGGGAATTTTAGGAGCAAAAGAGATCTTTTTCGCTGTAGTAGCAACCTCGCTGGCTTTAGTATCAGTGTTTCTCCCCATTCTATTTCTTGGGGGAACAACCGGTAGACTATTTAGAGAGTTTGGCGTGGTAATAGCCGGTGCTGTGATAATTTCATCATTTGTGGCTTTGACTCTTACCCCCATGCTGGCCACTAAAATTTTAAAAACAGGGGCAGAGAAAAATTATTTTTATCAAAAAACAGAGCCATTCTTTATTTGGTTGAATGAAGTCTACCGTTCATCACTGGAATCTTTTATGAAGGTTCGATGGATGGCTTTTGTTGTGATTGCACTCTCTGGCGTATTTATTAGTCTGTTGTATATAAATCTTCCTGAGGAATTAGCACCTAATGAAGATCGAGGTCAAATGCGGATTTTTGCCACTGGGCCTCAAGGCGCAACATATGATTATATGGATAGATATGTTGATCGAATGATTGCTACAGTGACTGAAAATGTACCGGAATTGGAGGTAATAAATACAGTAACTTCACCCGGTTTTGGAGCGGCCGGATCCACAAATTCAGCTTTTGCTTTTTTAAATATTGGTGATGCTGATAAACGCAATCGAAGCCAGGGAGAAATTGCGGATCAGTTGACCAATCTGATGAATGATTTAACCGGTGCACAGACTTTTGTCTCCCAACCTCAATCTATCGGTAATCGTCGTGGCGGGCTTCCGGTACAGTATGTACTTCAGGCGCAAACACTCAGTCAACTTGAGGAGGTGATCCCGGATTTTCTTGTAGAAGCAAATCGACATGAAGCGTTTAGTTTTGCAAATGTTGATCTTCAATTCAATCAGCCAGAATTACGAATCGAAATTGAAAGAAATCGTGCCAGGTCGTTAGGTGTATCTGTTCGTGATATTGCGGAAACGCTTCAGTTATCACTATCGGGAACCAGATTTGCATTTTTTATTATGGATGGCAAACAGTATTGGGTAATTGGACAGATGGAGCGCCAGAGCCGGAGTGAACCGCTGGATTTAAAATCCATTTACGTAAGAAATCAAATGGGTGAGCTGATACAGATTGATAACCTCGTAAATGTTACCGAAGAGAGTAGTCCGCCTCAACTTTTCCGGTTCAATCGCTTTAGTGCCGCAACCATATCGGCTCAATTAGCTCCGGGTTTTACTATTGGTCAGGGAATAGACGCGATGGATGAAATTGCCTCACGAGTTCTGCCACAATCAATCTCAACAGATCTAACCGGACCTTCGAGGGATTATGCTGAAAGTGCAGCAAGCCTTTTGTTTATTTTCATTTTTGCACTCATACTTATTTACCTTGTACTGGCAGCCCAGTTCGAAAGTTTCCGTGATCCACTCATCATCCTGTTTACGGTTCCATTGGCACTATTCGGCACGTTGCTCTCTTTATGGTATTTCGATCAAACGTTAAACATATTTAGTCAAATTGGTGCCATTATGTTAATTGGCCTGATTGCTAAAAACGGAATTTTAATTGTTGAATTTGCCAATCAGCGCCAGGTACAGGGAATGTCGATTATGGATTCCATTATGGATGCTGCAGCTGTTCGATTCCGTCCAATTTTGATGACCACCATTTCTACCGTTTTGGGCATTTTGCCAATTGCTTTAGCTCTTGGGGCGGGAGCTGAAAGTCGTTCCTCAATGGGTATTGCTGTTGTGGGTGGATTACTTATTGGCAGCTTTTTTACCCTCTATGTAATTCCTGCTGTTTACTCATACTTATCATCCGATAAGAGTGATACTAAAGATATTGACAGACGGGCATCAGAAGCAGAAAAACTTGAAACATCAACAGTATAAATGTCTTTGAAAACTCTCTCTTCATTTCTGATTATTCTGATTTTGGCAATTGCTAAACCCGCTCAAGCTCAGGAATTTCTCACTCTCGATCAGGCAATATTAATTGGTCTGGAAGAGAATTATGGAGTGCAGCTTATTCAAAATCAGGCTGAAATTGCAGCAAATAATCGAACACTTGGAAATGCAGGATTTCTTCCATCATTAGAACTATCCGCCTCTCAAAGAGAATCCATTGAGGATAGTGAATTTGAAGCCGGGGGTACATCTCAAACCACAGAGGGATCAAGAAGCAGCAATACCAATGTCGGGCTTAATTTAGGATGGACAGTTTTTGATGGTCTTCGAATGTTCACTGCATACGATAGGTTAGGTGAAATCCGGAATATTAGAGACACAGAAGTTCGATTAGAAATGGAGTTGTTGGTCAGTACCATTATCCAGTCATATTATAATATTACCCGTATAAGTGAGCAGGTAAATGTATTGGAAAATACAGTTGAAGTATCGCAAGACCGGGTAGAAATAGAAGAGACGAAATTTGATTTAGGTTCAGGATCTGAAGTGGACCTTCTACAGGCAAGATCGGATTTAAATGCTGATAGATCAGCTTTATTAAGAGAAATGAATCGTTTATCAGAATCTAAAATATTTCTAAATGAACTCCTTTCTCGTTCTCCTTCAAGTGACTTTCTTGTATTAGGGGATATACCCATCAACAGGGGATTATCTGAGGAGGTACTTTTTCAAAAAGTGATATCAGAAAATTCTGAATTAGTCATTGCCAGAGCACTAAGAAATGTATCCGATTTAGAACTTCGGGAAATTCGAGGAGAGCGATTTCCAGAGATTCAAATAACATCCGGTTATTCGTTTAATAGAAATGAAACCGATGGTGGATTTATACGATTTAATGAAACTACAGGATTTTCGGTAGGGATTACTGCAAGATTGAACATATTTAACGGCTTTGATACGAGTCGAAGAGTGCAAAATGCAAAGATCAATCAAAAAAGCAGCCGGATTGAAGAGGAGAGAAGCCGATTGCGAATCGAATCGACTTTCTTATCGCTTTTTCGTACATATCGAAACAGCATTGAATTGGTAGATTTGGAAGAGAATAATTTGGAGAATGCCGAAGAAACACTCGATATCGCGCTGGAAAGATTTCGATTAGGATCTATAAGCTCCCTGGAATTAAGAGAAGCTCAGCGAACATTTATAACGGCAGAAACCCGACTAATAGAGGCGAAGTTTGAAGCGAAATTAGCTGAAACTGAGTTACTACAGTTAAGTGGAGAGTTACAATCTATAATAGCTCAATAAAAGATAGTGTAGATTATCTGTTCAGCGTAAAAGAGAGCTTGGTTCCATTTTCACTATAAGTTACAGTATCGGCAATTTCATTTAGCAGAAAAAGGCCTCTTCCGCCTGGATCGAGTAGATGTTTTTCTGCTAATGGGTCTTTAGTAGCTTCGGGATTGAATCCTTGTCCCTCGTCCTGTACAGACGCCGTAATTTCTGAGGAGCTGATTTTTATGTTTATAAAGACTTTCTTTTCAGGGTTCTCCCTATTTCCATGGCTAATTGCGTTACTAACAGCTTCGCTGAGAAGGAGCATAAAGTTGCTAGTCTCCTCATCATTCAGCGAACACTCTTCACCAATTTTTTCGACAATATCCGGTACTCTTTCTGATTCCTCGAAAGTAGAGCTTAAAGTGTACCGATATGTATTTGACATGGAATTAGATCAATAAAGTTTTTATGCGTATATGCCACGGAGCTTTAAAGTTTCGGCAACACGATTAATAGCATACACGTAAGCCGCCTGACGCATTGTAATCTTATGCTCATCACACACTTGGTAAAGATTATCAAAAGCACTTCTCATCATTCTGTTGAGCCGGCGATTAACACGTTCTTCAGTCCAGAAATATCCTTGTCTGTCCTGAACCCACTCAAAATAAGAAACGGTTACACCACCTGCATTCGCTAAAATATCAGGAATCACCATCACACCGTTTTCTTCAAGTATCGAATCAGCATTGGCAGTCACCGGACCATTTGCTCCCTCAGCAATAATTTTAGCATTTATTTTGTGTGCATTATGCTTGCTGATTTGATCTTCTTTTGCCGCAGGAATTAATACATCGCATTTTAGTTCAAGAAGCTCCTCATTTGAAATTTTATCTGCATCATCATAACCTTCAAGTGAACGGCCATTTTCATTCATGTATTTTATGGCATGAGGGATATCAATTCCCTTAGGATTATAATAACCACCTGAAATATCACTAATGCCAATTATTTTTGCTCCCTGCTCGTGCATCAACTCTGCAGAAACAGCTCCAACATTACCAAAGCCCTGCACAACAACTTCCGTTTTGTTTGGCATAATTCCCATTTTGTTCAGTGCGGCAAGAGTAACTGTAACAACGCCACGGCCGGTTGCTTCTTTTCGGCCCTGAGATCCACCCAAAATAATAGGTTTCCCGGTAACCACAGCTGTTTCTGTACGCTGGGAATTCATACTGTAGGTATCCATGATCCATGCCATTACCTGTTCATCGGTATTCATATCCGGTGCAGGAATGTCTCTATCGGGGCCAAATACATCAAGCATATTTGCTGTGTATCGCCGGGTTAAGCGCTCTAATTCGGATTTAGAAAGTTCTTTTGGATTACATCGAACCCCGCCTTTTGCGCCACCAAATGGCACATTTACCACGGCGCATTTCCATGTCATCCATGCGGCAAGTGCTTTTACCTCTTCAAGATTGACGTCCGGTGCAAATCGAATTCCGCCTTTCGATGGGCCTAAAACATTATCATGAATGACTCGAAACCCTTCAAAAACTTTTATTTGTCCATTGTCCATTACTACAGGAACGGAAACAATTACTTGCTTAACCGGACTGGCTAAATATTGAAACATGCCTTCGTCAAGCTCGAGTATTTCGGCCGCAAAACGAAAACGTTCCATCATGGATGCAAATGGTGAATCCGCGTCTAGTTTAGGACCGGGTTCTTTATAATAGGCTGTAGAAAGTGTTTTTGATGTATGTGACATTATTAAATACTTATGGAAGCGCTTGTTTGAGCGTGAGATGATGATTTTGATTAAAAACGTTACCTATAAAATACAGGACTTTTGATGATTTGAGAAACTTAAATTCTCAATATATTCAATTCGAAAATCATTGAAGTAAACGGTTAATTTTCGATGGATTAGAAAGCGTAATAATTTGATAACATGTGATTAGTATAATCTCTTACCTGTATTGATTTTTAGAATAGTGTGCAGTAATGAGTAAGAAAAAAAAGAAATCCAGTAAAAAAAACGGAATAGTTACATATCTGGAAAGTCTGTTCTCAACAAGCTTCATCGAATTAATCAGAGGTGAGCGTCGTTTCCTAATACTCATCGGACTCTTCTTTTTTATTGCAGGTGCAACCTACGAAACCCCTCATATTGCAATGTGGGTGGGATTTTTCTTCGCTGCATACTCTGCAATTGCCAATGACAGCATTCAAACAATTGGCACATTTCTGGCTTCCAATGCCGATAAAAAATGGTGGGTTTTATGGCTATGGATCGGGGGTATATTTTTAGTCACTGTTTCCTATAGTTGGGTTACTTTTTCCGGTGATGTTACCTATGAGCGGCTAACATCAAGAGGGTTTGAAGAGGCTCCATCCGAATTTAAATTTCTGCAAATTGCAGCTCCTCTTTTCCTGTTGATATTGACACGACTTCGAATGCCTGTGTCAACCACATTTTTGTTACTGAGTGTCTTTGCAACTCAACCAGAAGGAATTACAGATGTCCTCCAAAAAAGTCTTTCCGGATATTTTATTGCATTTACTGTTGCCATAATAGTTTGGTTGGGTATGAGCAAACTACTCACCAGACTTTTTACCGGTAAACCCGGACGATATTGGTTACCATTGCAATGGATAGTAAGTGGATGTCTTTGGGCAGTTTGGTTAATGCAGGACGCAGCTAATATTGCCGTTTATTTACCTCGCTCACTTGAAATGACCGGTTTTTTACTATTTGCCGGATTTATTTTTATTGGATTAGGATTGCTGTTTTACCTTCGGGGGGATAGAATCCAACAGATTGTTACTGAAAAATCTTATATAACAGATGTGCGGTCTGCCACTGTTATTGATGGAGTGTATGCGTCTGTACTTTACTATTTCAAAACGATAAGTGTAGTACCAATGAGTACAACATGGGTGTTTATTGGGTTACTTGCGGGACGAGAAGTAGCTATGAGCATCACAGATTCGAAAGGCAAGGGACGCCCAATATCACGTTCATTACGATTGATTACAAAAGATGCCGGTTATGCTATAATCGGTTTGATAATTTCAATCATTATTGCCATCGCTATTAACCCCTATATATGGGATGAGTTGCTTAAATACTTTGGTTTGAACTGATATTTCAACTTTTTGGTTGATATTTAGAATAAAATCATCCATAATAGATAGGTTCAAAATAACGTTTATTGTGGCATAGAAGCTTTTTTAACAATCATTTTCAACCCATGGACGGTGGCGTATTAGTTTTAAATCAGGATTATCAACCCTTAAGTGTTTGCTCAGTTCAACGCTCAGTAAAGTTAGTTTTTCTCGATAAGGCAGAATTACTTCATGATGATCCCGAACGATGCTTGCGTAGTGTAGATGATGTATTTTCCTATCCAAGTGTCATCAGGCTTCGAAGCTATATTCGATTGCCTTATACCCGAATTGTGCTTTCCCGCCGCAACATTATGAAGAGAGATAATCACACCTGTCAATACTGTGGTAAAAAAACTGATCTGACTCTCGATCATGTTCAACCCAGAAGCAGAAACGGCAAAGATACATGGGAAAATCTGGTAACAGCTTGCGATAAGTGTAATGTTAAAAAAGGAAATCGAACGCCCGAAGAGGCTAAAATGCCGTTAAAAATTAAACCCTATAGACCCATTCACATTACCTTCTTTCAGAATTTACTTGGCGGTGTTCAGGATGACTGGAAGCAGTATTTATATATGTAGATTTAGATTTCATTCTCATTTCAAATTCGATTCCCCTATTCTTTGATTTAAACTATAGTTGAGAGAGTTTACCCTTTCGGTTGTCCTGCGTAGGATACTTCGCAACATCAACGCTCTGATCTTCTAATAATATGCGAAGAGTTAAAAAATGCTGAATCAATAATTTTAGTAGATAAATTAGGTTTAGCTGCTCATGAGTTGATGGAAACTTAAAGTTAACCGTTACTCTTATATGTAGATCGAGGCTCTCGGCAGGAACGATTAAGTAAAGGCGGTCTCAGTCGCACTGCTCTCCTTTCCGCCTTCACGAATCAGGGGTCGTTAGTTTTCGGAATAAGATTTTATCTAAATGAAATACTCAGCAAAAGACCCGAATTCATTCAAAATATAAAGTACAAGGATCTCGTTACAGCCTTCACACGAATTACATAGAAAATCCGTAATTTGAGTGGCTATTAAAGAAAACAATATTATGAGTTCAAAAGGACGCGTTCTTGTTGCAATGAGCGGCGGTGTTGAT
>JBGTFX010000418.1:0-11498 GCA_041747055.1 Balneolaceae bacterium | reverse complement strand
ATAGGGTCGTATAACTGCTCATATTCCGTTGTAACGAACCTTGGTATAATCTGCATCAATCCAACCGCACCAGCCCAGCTTTTACTGTTAGGATTAAATTCTGACTCCTGTGCGATCATTGCTGTAACTAATAACCAATCTACTCCGGCAGAATCTGCTATCGCCCGAATCATATCATCATAAGGGGAAATAGTGCCAATTATCCGGTACTGCCAATCAGGATTATAGTATTGAGCTATTTGTTTACTTTCCTGGAAATATCGTTTTTGTAAAATATTTAAGAATGCTGATCTTCTCGGCTCTTCTCTGTCAGCGGTTACCCGGAAGTGTTTGTACAAGAAACGGTTCATTCTTGTCTCTAAATCAGATGCATTTTTTCGGATAGCCCAAGCAATTGTATCTCTTTCAGTAATAGTTGGGCCTGCAAACAGACCATCCATATATCTGTTGGCTGCATCAAACATATTATCATCTGCTACAGTAGCTAACAAAACACCTGTTGCGACTTCAACCAGTGTAGCTTCTGTATCCAGCTCATCAGGAATAATTTGAATGTTCAAATCATATCCCTGATCAATTAACTCTGTTAATCTACTATAATAGGAGCTATTACGACGAATTGAAATGGGGATTTGAGATCCTGAAAGTTCCTCAAGCGAATTTGGAATGGGATTTAATTCTGCCGAGAATACAACAAGCTGATCCACAAAATTGTAAGGTCGCGTAAATTTTACATGCTCTTTACGCTCTGGTGTTATCGTATAATTTGCAGCGATAACGTCGCCTTCTCCACTGTTTAACAGATCAAAAGGGTTTTCATCGGGCCCTACAATTACTACTTCAAGGGCGAGATCGTTTTCTCTGGCAAACTCTCTTATGAGTTCATATTCAAATCCAACTTCAATACCCTGATTTAAAAAATATGTATTGGAGCTGTATTGGGTAATCATCCTAAAAACACCACGATTTTTAATATCCGCAAAATCACGATCTATAGGTTCGAATACTGTTATTCCCAATTCATTATCATCACCCCCTTCTGCAACTGAATCATTTACTTCTGTTTGATTACAGGCCAGAAATAATGAAAGGAAAACTACAATAGTTATGTTTTTGTAGTTAAAAGAGCGTTTAATTTTGTATCGGGTACTATTCATATAATACAGGTTCGTTCCTGTTGAGCCATCACTATTAAACTGCAAATAGCGACGGAAAAAGTAACATCGTTGTTTAAACTTATGAGCTTAACGTTGTTACGCATAAAATCGTTTACACACAATAACTTAGTTACAATCGCCAATTAAAAAAAGTGGTTTATATATAGTTTTTACTGTATGCATTTAAACATATGTAAAGTAACCCTATTTATTCTTCTTCTAAGTTAGAATAGTTTAAGGGTTCTGTTTTCACCGGTTGTACTCTTTTTATCCATGTTAAAGATACTCCGGCTAATATGACAATCATTGCACCTATAGAAAGAACGGAGGGCATTTCACCAAATATAAAATAGGCTGCAAATGCAGCAAATATGGCTTCAGACAAAATTAATGTGGATAAAAATGTTGGTGAGATGTACTTCACAGCGTAATTCATAGATCCATGTCCTATTATTGTCGGGCCAATTGCAAGCGCAACACCCACTAACAACGCTGTGTAGCTGATTACCGGTAATCCCCCAACCCAAATAATTGTAAGAATTATACAGGTAACAGCAGCGTACCCATATACATAAAACACATAATCGATCCACTCTGCGTGCTGTCTGATTTTCCTGCCCAGCATAAAATAAACCACAAATATAACAGCAGCGGTAAATGCCAATCCGTTACCTAAAAGTGCCTGAGGGAAAGCATCAAGGCTTACATCATCGGCCAAGCCTAAAAGTACAGATCCTGAAAACGAGATAAATACCCCAATCCACACCCATGAACGAAATCGCCTTTTAAAGATCAGGCTTTCCGCTACAATCAACATTACCGGGTGCATAGTTACCAATACAGACGCAGAGGCAACAGATGTGTAGTGAAGGGAGGCGATCCAAAAAGTGAAGTGTAAACCGAGGCAAATACCGGCTGCAATCATCAGCCACATTTTAACTCCCTGTTTTTTTAAGCTGGAATATTTCTGTCGTTTAACTAACCAAAAGGGGAGCAAAAACAGAACTGAAAATCCTGTTCTCAGCATCGCAAGAGCAATAGGTTCTATATCTGTAGCAAACCGAACTAATATTGGGGCAAACCCAAACGTTATCAATCCTACAATTAGCAAAATTACAACTTTGGCAATGGGAACTTCCTGATCAGATGGGGAACTCACCGAATCCTGTCCATTGATTTTACCAATTCTTCATCCTTCCTAATGTATCTGATTGATGCCCACAACAGAATGAGTGAAATTACCATCAGACCAATACTCACAACTTCTCTCCATAAAAATGTACCAAACCCACCCAGGGTAAATAATACACCAACAGCAATTGCCAAAGCGGCTATTTGCAGATATGTTGCCGCTTTTACCCATTTTATTTGATTAGGCCTGTTGTTATAAAGGAAAATAGCAACGAAACTGATAAGCATTGCACCCGTTAAAAATATTGCAAAACTAATGCCGATCCATGCGGAAGGGTCATTCATTGTGTGTCGATAAACAGGCGTGAAAAATACGCTAAGATTAATTATTGCTGCAAGTGCAAGGAAAACAGTTTGTATTCTTTGAATCAAAGCTTTGGGATTGGTTTTGTTAGTAAGTTCTTTAAAAATAAAGAATCAGGCAGGGAGAAACCATAAGAAAAAGACTTCTTTCAATAGGTTTCTCGTTCGCCTTAGTTCAATGAATAAATCCTGTATATGTTATGTATTGGGCCGTAATCGACCTGCCAGAGAATCAAATGCAGAATACAATACCGGAACAACAACAAGGGTCAAAAATGTAGCAAATGTTAATCCACTAATAATCGCTATTCCCATTGGCCCCCAAAAAGCAGTACTCTCTGAACCAAACTGTAGATTTGGATCGAGATTCGTAAATAGACCAACGAAGTCTATGTTTATACCAAATGTTAACGGAACCAATCCTAAAATTGTGGTCAGGGCGGTAAGAATTACCGGCCTGAATCGAATAACCCCGGCTTCAATAATTGCGTCCTTTTTCTTTTTGCCCGCTTCGGTGAGTTGCTTTACGTAATCAAGCAGCACAATGTTATTTACACATACAATACCGGCAAGTGAAATAATCCCGATAAAGGTCATCAAGCCAAATGAAGTACGGGTTAAGATCAAGCCAAGTAAAACACCTGTTAAACTTAACCCCACCGCTGTCATTATAATAAATGGGGATACGATGTTATTAAATTTTGCAAGCATTACAAGGAAGATTAAAGCGAATCCAACCATAAGAGCTGTTGTTAAAAACCCAAATGCCTCCTCCTGATCTTCTCCTTCTCCGGTATACTTCATAGTGTAGCCGGGTGGAAGATCTGCTCGATAATCCGCTAAAATCTCCTGAGTTCTCGCCAACACTGCCGGTCCGCTAAACCCCGGCGCTGCCTGTCCTTCAATAGTTGCTGTACGTTGAAGGTTTAGACGAGTGATTGATCCCAAACCTATACCTTCTTCAAATGTTGCAACCGATACAAGAGGAATAGCGTTACCCATAGAGTTAATATTCAGGTTCGCAAGACTTTCTAAATCCTGACGATCCTCCGGGCGCAATCGAACGGTAATATCGTATTCCTCTTCTCCGTCACGCCATTTACTGGCTTCAATTCCATTATTTGCAATACGAATTGTTTGAGCTATTTCAGCCATACTCAGCCCAAAACGACTTGCATTTTCGTAATCTACAAGTATACGATACTCAGGAAAACCACCTGACACATTGTTTCTTACATCCACCAACCCCGGAATTTCGCCGGTTGCGGATGCATCTACTAGTCGTTGTGTGATTTCACGTGAAATACGAACAATTTCATCAAAATCTTCGCCTGAAACCTCAATATTAACCGGAGCGCCGGTTGGGGGGCCAACCTGTTCACCATCAATATTGATTATTACATCAGGAATATCGGAAATAACGCTTCGGAATTTAGAAAGAGTTCGTGAAGATGGCTCAGCCCTATCTCCGTAGTCCACAAGATTCACCGTAATTCGTGAACGTTCAGGACTTTGTCCACCACCACCAAACATAGGATCACCCGAGACTCCAACGTTGATCTGTACATTTTCAATATTAGCTTTTACAGCCGGGTCTTCGTCCATTAGTTGATACATTCGCTGCTGAACATCCCTTGCGATTGAATTACTTGCATTTACGTTCATTCCAATGGGCCCTTCAAGTTCAATTATGATCTGAGAAGGATCCGTTTCAGGAAAAAATTCAACCCCCGTAGGAGCAATGGCAAATAGACCAAATATTGATATTAACACACCCATTATGCCATTTAATAAAAGCGATCGGTTATCAGTCAGAATTAAGGGTGCATCTGACTTTCGAAATGTGCCCAGGAACCCAATTACTACAATTGCGGCGGGCAATAGAAGAAGGTTAGTCCACACAGAAATAGATACAGATTGCCCAATAGATACAAGTGCCAGAATAAGGGCAATGAATACACCTAAAACTAGCCCGCCCAATACTGATAACTTTCCACCTTTAAATATCGCCTCAAGAAAATGGACGATTATCAGTATTAAGCCTATAACAGCAAAAAGTCCGGCGGCATACAGCAATAACATTCCTGCAGGTGAGAAAATCTGAACGATCCCTCCTGTAATTCCGAGAATCACCCCCGTGGTTAAGCTTCCTAATGCCAAGGTATTTCTTAAAAGAGCATATTTTGGCGCGTAATCTCTTTTTAGCATCCAGTTCAGGAAATCCCGGTACTTTTCAATTACAAGAGGAAGCTGTTGCTCGGAGAACTTTTTAGAAGCAGGTCTTATTAAATACCGGTATGATAAATAGAAAAATAGAATGGTAAGCACCGTAACGATCAGTGTATTCATGTTTGCCATTCCAATTGCAACCAATCCAAATATAGTTACTCCTGCAATAATACCTTTTACCAACGGTGTTTTTGGCTTTGTCTTTTCGTCATCAAGCCGTACAAGGTATGCCGTCAGCACCGGGTACAGAACCAATGCTACAAATAAAGAACAGAGCAATACAATGATCAATGTTAATGGTAAGTATCCCATAAACTGGCCAATAATACCCGGCCAAAAGGTCATGGGTATAAATGCGGCTAATAAAGTTGCCGTTGCTGCAATGAGAGCATAACCGACTTCATCAGTCGCAATTTTCGCGGCCTCAAAACGGCTATAGCCCAACTCCCTATAGCGATAAATATTTTCGACTACTACCACGGAATTATCTACTAAAAGACCAAGGGCAATAATTAAACTGAAGAGGATTATAAAGTTTGCTGAATATCCGAGCCCGAACAGAACGATGAACCCTATAAAAATTGAAAGGGGAACGGCCGTAGCAACCAACAGTGCATTTCGTATTCCCAGGAAAAAGACGAGTACCAGAACTACAAACAGCATCCCACTGATGATGCTGTTCTCCAGATCTGATATAAGATCTATAATTTGTTCACTCTGATCTCCGGTTATTACCACATTTGTACCGGCAGGTAAAGGAAAAGCAGCTGTTACTGCCAATACCTCTTGAACTGTATCTAATACATTTACACCGGGTCGCTTCTTGATATTTAAACTTATTACCTCTTGATCCTCCACTTCCGAATCATCAAGTGATACCATCTGCCCATTTTTATCTACTTTATAGGCACGTAACCGGGCAAAACTTTCACGGTCTTTAAAACCAAAAAATACATTCGCTACATCCCTCATATACACAAGGCCGGGGTTCGTTTGTTCTTCTCCATTCTGAGCTACAGGACGAGCAACAACCAGGTTCTCAATTTCTGATGGGTTATCAAACTCTCCACTTACCCGTACCAGATAGCTGAACTTGTCTACATCCACATCTCCACCGGGGATGGTAACATTTTGATTTTGAATTGCACCAACCAATTGTCCAAATGCAAGATTGTACCCATTAAGGGCAGCAAGATCTACGTTAACCTGCACCTCTCGCTCAACACTACCCAAAATCTCAACTTCTCTAATCCCTGATAAAGCTTCGATCTCATCCTGAAGCCGCTCTGCAACTTCAGTTAAACGTGAATTGGAATAGTTGGCCGATAGGTTAATAGTTGTAATTGGAATATCATCAAAATCAATTTCTACTATGAATGGCTCTTCCGCATCAGGTGGCAATTCGGTCCGTGCAAGATCAACCCGCTCCCTTACTCTTTGACTCGCCTCGGAGATAGGAACATTCAGATCAAATTCTACAACCACGCTGCTAAAGCTTTCAGTAGTTGTAGAGCGAATTTCCTTCACACCATTAATTCCCTGGAGTTCGCGCTCAATAGGCTGCGTAATTAGCGATTCCATATCAGATGGGCTAATTCCGGGATAGATAGTATTAATAATAAAAATAGGGATTTCAATAGCCGGGTTCGACTCTTTTGGAATAGCACTGTAACTAAATATACCGGCAACTGTCAATATTCCGGTAAGAACAACAATTACTGTTCGATTTTTTAAAGTGAGTTCAGTTAGTTTCATATAATTTTTTATGGATGTATCTAATCCAAATTATTTGATTAATACGATGTGGTGGGTGAATCACTACGTTGAAGTTCCTGCGCCCGCTCTAAGCTGCTTGTATTTTTTACTATATTGAGCCTATCACCAATACTAAGAGTTCTCATACCGGCAACAACTATTTCATCACCTTCAGATAATCCTTCCACAATTTCAATTAGCGGGCCTGATGCCCTTCCGGTACGTACCTCAACTAATTCCGCAATTTTTCTACCGTTTTCTTCTCTTGCAATAAAAACACTCACTTCATTTTCATCTCTGACAACAGCCGTTCGAGGAATAATAATTGCATTTTCAATCGTTCTTCGCTGCATTCTGATATCTGCTACCATTTCCGGCTTCAACCTGTTATCTACGTTCTCAATTTCAATTTCTACTGGAAAAGTTCTCGTTCCGGAATCAACTACATTTCCTATAAAAGAAACTACTGTTTCGTAAGTCTGGCCTGAATAGGATGGAAAGTTAACCCTAACAAGTGTACCTGTTGAAATATCCGATGCAAACCTTTCGGGTACTCCTGCATTAATTTTAACCCTGTCTGTATTCACCAATCTTACAACAGGCATTCCCGGGGTTATCAACTCACCGGTTCGCACAAACCTCTCCTCTACCCGTCCATTAAATGGTGCTTCTATATTTGCATCATCCAGCTGTTTTTCCGCTTGATTTAACTGCGCCCTTGCCTGATCGCGTTGTGCTTTTACAGCATTAAAATCCTGCGTACTAATAATGGAATCTGCGTATAACGTTTCGAGCCGGTTAAACGAATCAACTGCAAGTTCGTATGCGGTTTGAGCCGATTGATATTGAGATCGTATTAAACGGTCGTCAATTTGAGCAATAGTCTCACCTTGCAAAACGGATTGTCCACGGCTGAGAATGCTCAGGATTCTACCGTTCGTTTCTGATGAAATTGTAGCATCTTCAAGTGCTTCAACTGTACCGGTAAGACGAAAGAAATCATCAAAAGAACCGGGAGTTATCGATACGGTTTCTACAGAAGTTTGAGGGGTACGATCCTCTTGCTCACCATTTTCTGACGATTGATCTATATTACAAGCAGATATCAACCCGATAAGTATGGTATAAAAGAATATGTGTGATGGTCTATACATGTTTTTGATGGATGATTTAATCATTAATTTCTACAGCCGGTTTACCAATTGCCTTTTCGTATCGAGTCAATGCCGTTACATAGCTATGAACAGCAGAGAGGTAATTCAGTTTACTTCGATCTAAAAGAGACGAAGCCTGCCTTTCTTCCAATGGAGTTCCTGCCCCTTCCTGCAGACGGGTTCGGGCAAATTCGTAGTTCATTTCAGCTCGCTCTATATTTCTCTGCTGACTTATTATCCGCTCATGGGCCGTTTCCAAATCTCTGATGGCACGATCAACTTCCAAATAAATAGCATTTTCTAAAAACTCTTTATCTATTTCTGCCTGACGAATCTCAATTGTGTTTTGCTGAACTTGAGCTCTTCGCTGAAAGCCGTCAAAAATGGACCAATTAAAGGAGATTCCTACAGCTACTGCGGGATTCCAGTAAGAATCACTAAAAAAGCCTCTTTCTTGAGATTGAAAGCGAAATGGCTCACCCGGAACCTGAGTGATTGAAGTGCGATTATCCGGAACCTGCCCGATATAAGCTGCATTTGCAAAGGCATTTACTGAGGGGAAATATCTTGACCGGCTTATATTTCTATTAATATCCAACAACTCAAGTAGTTTATCTGCCTGATTTAGATCAGGCCGCTGCCCGATTGCCATTCGATAAGTTTCTTCCGTATTCAACATCTCCGGAATCATGTCCTCAGAGAATTCGAGAGCACCACGCAGTTGTACATTTGTCTGAACAGGTATTCCAAGCTGCAGACTCAGATTTTTCACAGCCAGCTCCGCCTGGTTCCTGGCCTCAATTAAATCTGTTTCAATATTTACCAGCTCAACCTCTGCACTCATTCTATCACTTCTAGACAGAATTCCTGCCTGTACTGCTGTTCGTGTTTCCTCAACGGTTTGCCGTAAACGCTCTACACTTATTTCCAAAACCTCAGTCTGCTCTCTGGCCAGTAAAGCATTATAATATGCCGTTTTTATCTCCTGGATAACCTGTTGCTGATCGAGCTGTGTTTGGCTTTCATTGATATTCCTTACCCTTTGAGCACCTTTTATAGCAGAAAAAGCAGCGCCATTGTAGAGGGCTTGAGTAACTGAAACTCCAAACTGGAATTCGTTTTCAACCGCAAAGGGGTTGTCTTGCGCGCCCGGAGGCGTGATACCTGAATCCTGAAACCCTTGTCTTCTTCTATCTATAAACTCATCAAACGAAATAGGACTGGTATCAGGATCTCCATCTGTTCGTGCATTTTCATTAAACGCCAGCCAGTCAATGGCTCCAAATGAATCAAATAAACTTCCGGCATCAGAACCTGCAAACGGATTCGGTGAAACTACATTCCGTGTATAAGAACCATTTGCATTAATTTGTGGATATACTGCCCCCCAAGCTTCACGGATTTGTTGATCGGCGGTCTCGATATTTAAAATTCCTTTCCGAAGCATATAATTATTTACCAAAGCAATCTGAACCGCTTCCTCAACTGTGATTGTTATTTCAGAGGGGAAATCATCTCTTGTATCTTGCGCCTCTACACTTGCTAAGTCAAATGAGAGAAAAATAAAAAAGAGCAAAATTAAGCTTCTAAAAACTACTTTATTTCGACACATATATTGTTGACCGTGATTTACTTTCTTTCGTTCAAAGATTTAATTACGTGATAAAAAAATAGAAGTTTCAAGTTTATTTGACTATAAGTCATTTCTTTATCAATCCGGTGCCAATCAAGTGAATAAAGTTTTTCATAATTGACTCGAATTCGAAATCAACTTCATTTAAAAATTCATAACCACTGCTGCTTTGCTTAAGAAAAACCATATTTATTATGCCTTTAGAAGCACCCCATATAATGAGTCCCAGCTCCCTGGGCTCATATGAATCATCAATTGACCCATCTTGCATACCAATCTGCAACGCCCTAACTATAAAAGTCATCGCTTCTTTTGTATTCATTTTACACTGCTGCAAAATCCCGTCCGAATCCGATGTTATTTCCGATACAACACCCTCATAATAGTTAAAGGCATGAAAGTACTGAGTATGCTCCATAACGAAATTCAGATAGGTATTACCTAACTCTTCAACCATCTTCAACCCTGAAAGATCTTGGGTCAGAACTTTAGCCATTTGTTCATTAAGCTTGCTTGACCCACGCTCACATATTGCAATATAAATATGCGTTTTACTTTCAAAGTGGTTATAAAGTGTACCTTTTGCTACCTCAGCTTTTTCTGCAATTTCGTCCATTGTTGCATTTTCAAAACCATGCTTAATAATGGTTTCTTCAGCAACATCGAGGATCAACTCACGTCTTTTTAATCGTTCACGTTCTTTGCGAGATAATTTTAACATACTTTGACTATTAGTCATTTTTTGAACTTGAGTCATAAATCTATCACTTTACACATTTAAATCCAATACCTGTAGCAGTATTTTATTACGTCTTATATTTAAATAGAGATAGAGAAGGATATGATTATATTTCCCGCCTCAATTAATTCCTTATGTCAAAAGATCGCCGTACCCCTCTTACTGACGTTGCCTTGTTTAGTGTTGCTTTTATATGGGCTCTGAACTTTTCTATAATTAAGGCAAGCCTTTCAGAAGTTGATCCTTATAGTTTTAATTCTGCTCGTTTTATTCTTGCCACCTTACTGGTTTGGGCTATTGTGCTTTGGAAAAGAGCATGGTTCACGATTCCCAAAAAAGATTGGATTCCGTTAATTTTCATTGGCCTGATTGGCAATCTGCTCTATCAATGGCTGTTTATTGTTGGAATAGACTTAACACTCTCTGCAAATGCTGCTGTAATACTTGGCACTATCCCCATATGGATTGCCATTTTAGCTCATTTCTTCTCCGATGAAAAGATGAGCGGTTTAAAAATACTTGGAATTAGTTTAGCATTTGTGGGAGTTGCGGCCATAATAATAGGAGGAGATAACCCTATCAGCTTTTTATCGGATACGTTTACCGGGGATGTGCTTATCATTTTAGCCGCTATTACCTGGGCTATCTATACAATACAATCTAAGAATTTTCTTAAAAAGTACTCCCCTCTTCAGTTTTCAGCTATCATGACACTCATTGGAGCTGTTTCTTTAACCATTATTTCATTCTTTGTTGTGGAAACCACTGACTGGGATAAAGTTTCAATTCCTGCATATGGGGGAATTATTTATAGCGGCGCACTGTCAATTGGTGTTGCCTACCTGATTTGGAATAATGGAATTGTAAAAGTGGGGCCGGTAAAAACCTCGGTATATCAAAATCTTGTGCCCGTTTTAGGATTGATTTTTGGGATCGTCTTGTTAAATGAATCCTTGAGCTCTCTGCAGTATATTGGATCAGCAATTACCGTTGCAGGTGTGGTTATCACAAGAAAGAGTAGGTAAAGAGCCCTGCAGTATCAGGTCCCTTTTAAGATATGTCCTAAATTCAGTTTATGAATGGGAATAATGTATTTATTGGCGAAGGCATCTTTTTGAATTCCAAGTAATCCTGTTCCTCGAAAATCAACAATACAGTAATTTTCTGCAGTATCTACGACTTCACCAATTCCATAATATTCGGGTGAAGGGCCATAGTAAACCAAATCGCCCATTTGGACAATATTTACAGCTCTACGGTGATAAGGTAAAATTACCGGGAGCAGGTCTAATCGATAAGATAGTCGACGATTTCTTGTTGCCATTTAATTACTGCCT
>JBGTFX010000417.1:0-3850 GCA_041747055.1 Balneolaceae bacterium | reverse complement strand
AATCTGAAGTGGGTCCCGAAAAATCATTAAAACCGGGTGAATTAGAGTGGTTTGAGGAGAAGTTGTTAGTCGGCTGTGGAACAGGAACCATTGAGCTTAAAAGCGTGCAATTACCCGGAACGAAGAGATTGACAGGAGTAGAGTTTGCTAACGGTTATGATTTGTCAGTTCGAGTTGTATAGGCGGAAATATCTTTATTTGAGTGGTAAAATATTTTCAAAAAGCTATCATTTAAGGGTTGACTAACATCAATTAATTCGAGATATACCCATCAGAATTTTATTGGTTCATTTGATAATAATTATAAACAGTAAAAGATAAATATCATGGAGAATTCTCCTCTTTTAAAAGCGGCACAAGAAGGTCAGTTAGATCAGATTAAAAAGTTACACGATGAAGGTACAGACTTAAATGAAGGTCATAAAAATGGATCAACTGCATTAATTTTTGCAGCTGAAAAAGGCCATTTTGATGTAGTGAAATATCTAATCGAAAATGGCGCTGACCCTGCAGTAACTACAAAAATGGGTGGGACAGCCTTAAATCGGGCTGCAGAAAATGGAAATGTTGAAATAATTAAATATCTGCTTAAGAGTGGAACTCCGGTGGGAGACATTGCTCTGATTGTAGCCGCAAGAGAAGGACATCTTGAAGCCGTAAAAATATTGGTTGAAGCCGGTGCATCCATTGATGCAAGGCAGAGATGGGGGCAAACAGCACTGATGCTTGCCGCTCGCGAAGGAAATAATGATATAGTAAAATATTTGCTGGATAATGGAGCAAATGTACGTCTGAAAGATAAAAATGGTGATACTGCTTTGAACATTGCAAACGATAATGAAAATTTGGACATCGTAATGCAACTTAAAAGAGCCGGAGCTAAAGCGGTTGTTAAAAAGTCGACGCCTGTTACTACTAGTGATGACGATGATGATGATGAATCAGTGGATGATTCTACACCGGACGTGGATGATTTAATAAGTGACGACGATCTGCCCGACGATGTAGATTTAGATGATTAGTACTGCATTTAGTCAAGATTGGTAGAACAAAGAAAGCCGGTTTCAACGTTTTTAAATCAATGGTGTTTAAAAATATGAAAGTCCTGTTACTGTAAAAAGCGCTTTCATTGCATTTCCATTAATATACGCCTAAAGATTGCTTTTTTAAATGGATAGAGTGCATTTAATCCGTTATTTTAAACAGAATAAAAAGTACGCTGCAACAAAGCAGATAATTGAAATTGAAAAAGAAAACGATAGGATATGGCTAAAGTAAAAGTCGGAATTAACGGTTTTGGTCGGATTGGAAGATTGGTGATGCGGTCTATTTTAAAATATCAGAGTGATGAAATTGAAGTAGTAGGAATTAATGACTTAACTGATTCCGAGACACTGGCCCACCTTTTTAAGTATGATTCAGTACACGGCACGTTTGATGGAGATGTAAAAGCTGATGGAGATAATCTGGTTATAAATGGCCATAAAATCGGTATTACATCAGAAAGAGATCCTGCAAACCTAAATTGGGGAAAGCGTGGTGCAGAAGTCATAATAGAATCAACCGGATTCTTCCGGGATGAGAAAAGTGCCGGAAAGCATATTGAAGCAGGAGCGAAGAAAGTGATTATCTCTGCACCGGGAAGCGGCGGCGGTATTCAAACGATTGTGCTCGGAGTAAACGACAATGAGCTTGATACAAGTAACAATATTTTCTCCAACGCAAGCTGTACAACAAACTGCCTGGCTCCAATGGCCAAAGTGTTGGATGATGCGTTTGGTTTAAAACAAGGATTTATGACTACCATTCACGCTTACACCGGTGATCAGGCATTAGTTGACGGACCTCACAAGGATCTGAGAAGAGCCCGCGCAGCCGCCGTTAACATTGTACCCACTACTACAGGCGCCGCTGCCGCAGTAGGTCTTGTACTTCCTCACCTGGATGGCAAACTGGATGGTGGAGCTGTACGTGTTCCCGTACCAAACGGATCATTAACGGATTTTACTGCCGTAGTTAACAAAGATGTTACAGAGCAGGAAGTTCTTGATGCCTTCAAAAAAGCAGCAGCAGGTGAACTCAAAGGAATTCTTGAGTACAGCGAGCTGGAATTGGTTTCAACCGATATCATCGGAAACCCGCACTCATGCATCTTCGACAGCAAAATGACAAAGGTTGATGGTAATGTGGTAAAAATTATTGGCTGGTATGATAATGAAGCAGGTTATTCTGCACGTACAGCTGAGTTAGTGACAAAGGTTCTGTAAACTTTTATCTAAACTCAATCAAATATTTAAAACCCGTCTTGAGAAATCAAGCCGGGTTTTTTTATGGCTGATAATTTTTAAAAATCCACAATGGAGCTTACTTTCATAATATCATATTCTCCTTAATCACCTGACTAAATCATCGTGAATAATCAAATACATAAACGTCTCTTCTCCACATTATTTTTGCTAATTTTTCCCTTATCGATTTTCGCTCAATCTATTATTATTGATCGAGTAGAA
The DNA here is from genome assembly GCA_041747055.1 of Balneolaceae bacterium. Classification (GTDB taxonomy): domain Bacteria; phylum Bacteroidota; class Rhodothermia; order Balneolales; family Balneolaceae; genus SW132. Next base: position 1,340 of record JBGTFX010000417.1, on the reverse strand, counting down.
CCCGGAAATTGGTGGCTTGGATTTGAAGAGCCGGATGTACAGGTGTTGGTGTACGGAAACGATATTCAATCAGCGAAAGCCTCTGTTGATTATCCCGGTGTTACACTGGAACGAGTAACACTTGTTGAAAATCCAAACTACCAGTTTTTAACTCTGCGGATTCATGATCATGCCGAGGCCGGCACTGCTCAAATAAAATTTACACGCGGAGAGTACATACACACTGTCGATTATGATATTAAAGAGCGTAGCACAGATAAAAATCGGAACCAGGGATTTGATTCCTCCGATTTGATCTATTTGCTGATGCCCGATCGTTTTGCCAATGGTGATCCGACCAATGATACTATTGAGGGAATGCTTGAGGGAGTGAATCGAAATAATCCTGATGCACGACACGGAGGGGATATTCAGGGTGTGATTGATAATCTTGACTACCTCGACGAACTTGGCATGACAGCCGTCTGGTTCACACCCATTTTTGAAAATGACATGCCTCCTGCCTATGGCGCCTATCACGGGTATGCTGCCACTGATATGTACCGCGTTGACCGCCGATTTGGAAGCAACGAAAAATATCTGGAGCTGATCGACAAAGCCCACGATCGCGGAATGAAGGTAATTATGGATATGATCCACAATCACGTAGGCCTGGAGCACTGGTTTATTAAAGATCAGCCTACATCAGATTGGGTACACGAACTTGAGGAGGTCGGCACGACTAATTATCGTACATCCACAGTAATGGATCCCTATGCTTCTGAATATGATTTTAACTCAACGGTAAAAGGTTGGTTTGTAACCGATATGCCTGATTTGGATCAGCGAAATGAGCTGGTTGCCAACTACCTGATTCAAAACACTCTCTGGTGGATTGAATATTCAGGAATCGACGGCATTCGAATGGACACGCATCCGTACCCCTACAAAGAATATATGGCGGAGTGGTCACGTCGCGTACTTGAAGAATTTCCTTCTTTTAATATGGTTGGTGAAGCATGGATGCCAAATACGCCAACCACCGCTTACTGGCAGACCGGATTTCCAAGTCCTGATGGCTATGAAAGCTACCTTCCCAGCGTGACTGATTTCCCACTTTATGGATCCATTACCGCAGGTTTAAATGAAGATCCCGGTTGGGATACCGGAATTTCCCGGCTCTATTTTACGCTTAGTCAGGATTTTCTTTTCCCTGATGCGAACATGAATGTCATTTTCCCCGGTAACCACGATCTGAACAGAATTTTCAGCGTGATGGCTGAGGATTTTGGGAAGTTTAAACTGGCCAACACGTTTATCATGACTCCCCGCGGAATCCCTCAGCTCTATTATGGCGATGA
>JBGTFX010000416.1:0-6148 GCA_041747055.1 Balneolaceae bacterium | reverse complement strand
AATCTCTTAATAAAATTGCAGATAGTTCCGCATCAGGAGTGGACAGGGTCGCCGGAGCATTACACCTGCCCATGTTTTACCGGAATAAACCGGATGTACAATTAAAAGTACTCACTCCTGATCTACTGTTAATAGGGCTTGAAAAAATACAATCCTGTTATTCACTTTTTCCTCAATATGATGAGCAAAAAATTGAACACCTTTTTAATCTCTTAAGCAGTGAAAAACGATATGGGTACTTTCATAAGCTGGCTATAGTTGAGGGTAATACTATTTTAGGATGGTTTATCTATTATTCAAAAAAAAAGGGAGTTTGTGAAGTGATTCAGGCAGTAAGTGTACCCGGTAAAGAAGAATTACTGTTTGAAGTACTAACCTGGCACGCCTATAGTAAAGGGGGGATTGAGCTCTCCGGTCGATTAATGGCTAACCATTTGCAAACTGCATTTACCACAAAAGCAGTTTGTATTCCTGCAAGAATGTGGACACTCATCCACAGTTCCAATGCTGATCTTAAACATGATATTCAAATTGGTAAAGCTTTTCTTACCCGTATGGAAGGAGATCTTTGGCTGCTCTGATCTTACAGTGGGCTTGATGACATGCTGTATTAATTATCTCGTTCGGTTCTAATCCATTTAGATTCTTTACCTTTCTTAAATGCCCTGCCATAAACCCTCATTTTCCAATAGATATAGTAGGGCAGGTGCAAAAGAGATTTGTACAGATCTTTGTCTGCTCCACCCACATGCAAACCAATAAAAAGATAGGCAAATCCCAAAAGGAGGAGAAATCCCCACATAAGAAAATGAATGAGTGCTACAACTTCCAAATACCATAAAATGGTTACAGCTAAAAATAAAGCTACAATTATCAGCATCATGTTCACAAATGGCGGCGTAATTAAATCAACAAAAACATCAAAAAAAGAAGCGGATCGTTTTTTAATAGACTGGTATAAAAATTTAAGTGTATATCTTTGTACGATCTGATACCTACCCATTTCCCATCTTGATCTTTGAGATTCAGCATTTTTCGCTTCAGTGGGCATTTGAGCAAATACCGTAGCCTCCGGCGCAAAATCAATTTTTATTCCATTCAGTAAAAGTACCAGGCCATATTCTACGTCTTCGGTTAACGACCACGCCTGCCATGGAACATCTTTTAAGACTTCACTTTTAAAGCACATTCCATTCCCCCTCAAACCCATATTAAAGTTTAGAACTTTTCTTCCCAGGGGTTTTACATAGTTATAAAGCATAAATCCAATCCTGGTAGATTCTATACTCCAATTGCCCGGTTCGGGTAAAACCAAATCACTGCTTTGAATGACCCGGCTGTTATTTTCCAGATAGTAATTCATTACTTCGAGATAGTTTCCTGATATCAGGCTGTCGGCATCCACCACAACTATTGCATCGTATTCATTTTCCTCCAGCAGTATATCAAATGCCCAACGAAGAGCATATCCTTTTCCCGTTTTCTCTTTATTATGGCGTTCCAAAACATTTGCGCCCAACGATCGGGCCAGATTTGCGGTGCTGTCATTGCAGTTATCAGCAATAACAAACACATCATAATTTCTTTTTGGATAGATGAGCCCAGATAAACTGTAAATAGTTTTAGCGATGATTTTTTCTTCGTTGTGGGCGGGTACTACAATCGCAAACTTTCGATTTGATGATGTTTCAAACGATTCGATTTTCTTAGCTTTTAACGCAATCAGACCCAAAAAAAATTGATACCCTAACAGTGGGGAGATGGAAACAAAAAGTGATAAAAATATGATTTCAGGTACGGTCATTGAATTAGGTTATTTGGAGGTGGTCAAATCTTTGGATTGACTGCGGAGTGTTGAAAATGAGTTTGTTATATAAACGAGGATTGCTGTAAAGTTGATTGCCGGTTCATTTACCAGGTAATTGGCGAAAACGTCTTCATAACTTTTACCCGGCATAGGAGAGAGTTTTTTATTTCTAAGTAAACGATGATTATTGGGTCCGCCAACAAGCATTCCCGGAACAGGAGAAGAAAAGCCGCCAACTTCCGACAATTGGTGATAAGGATTTTTTACAGCCGCTGAACCCACGCCGGTAACTTGAGAAAGGTTCATTGGATTTCTGCCAAAAATATAGTGCAGCTGATCGAGTGCGGCATATTTATACTTTGGATTTTGAGTAAGATTAAACCCCTGAATCAAATCAAACGCATAGGCAAGTCCCACGCTATTCGATCCCCAGTAATATTGATTGTACAGAAGTAAATTCCGGTAGTTGTTCTGTTTATGAATGGAAAGAATGTCATCTGCATGCCGGATAATTTTTTCCGAAATAATCTCTCTAACTTTGTCATATTCATTAGGAATATCGGCAGAAAGAAACGAATTAAAAGCCAGGCTTTCCGCATCTCGCCAGCTAATAGGGGGGATATTATAAAAAGTAATCTCTTCGTAGTTTTGTATAAAAAAGGTAAGGTAATCTCTGTTGTTTGTGAGCCGGTAAAGCTCCATAGATGCCCAGAGGCGTTCATCAAGATCTGATGGGTCGCCATATTCTCCGCCGCGAACACCTTCCGGATTTTTGAATCCTCCCACGGGTTTATTCTCCGGATGTCTCTCCAGGAATCTCCACGCTCTTTCGGCCGCAAGTGATAATTCGAAAGACAGTCCGGGATTATATTCCTCTAAATGGCGAGCCCCGAGGGCTGATACCGCCACAAAAGAGGCAGTAGCTGCACTGCTTACATCAAATATGTAGCGGGTTGATGGATCTTCGTTTGGTAAATACTCCCCAATCCACTTTTTCTGAGATACCTTATGGTATACCCCTCCATCTTCTCTCTGCATTTTTAAAAGCCACTCCAGCGCCCAGCCCACCTCATCAAGAATATCGGGAGTGCCGTTGCCGGATTCAGGAATTCCCAATTGATTATCCAGAAAATTATCCGGGTTTGATTCATAGGCATATAAAAGCAAAGCAGCACTTAGAGCCGTATTCCCCGAAAATTTATTATAATCACCCGCGTCATGCCACCCGCCGGTTACTTGTTTTGATGATTTTCGGTCATCATAAAAAGGAGCGTCATCAATATGACAAATTTTATAACTCCACTTGGCTCCTACATCAACTACAGTACCGCATCGGTGATAGTAATAGCTTTTCACAATTTTCATCAGGGCATTATGATATACATTTTCTTCAATTCGGAAAGGGTGCGAGGTAAGATTGCCCGGACTCAGAGTCTTTATTTTAAATTCTCCCGGGTTGTTAAAAATGGAGAAATCGATAGGGGAAAGTCGATCTCCTGAAATTGAATCTACTTCTGAGGGAGAACTAATTTTTCCGGTAAGAACTACTTCGGAGTTTTCCGTTCGGATAAGCTGAAACAATTCTGCTTCTGAATTTACAAGAAAAGCTTGTTTAGAACTTCCCATTTCATAGCCTACTGTATTTACGGCTATAAATGGTTTTTGTGATGAATCAACACAGCTCGAAATCGGGATAAAAAAAAAGAGCAAGATAATTACAAGAATGTTCGCTACAGCAGTTGGTTGTATTGAACGTGCAACTTCCTTTCTCTGACTAATCAGTTTATTTGCAAGTATGTTACGTAAGCCATACGTGGCTAAAAAGATGTATCTGTTCATGTTCTCTCTATCTCTCTTAATAATCTGTACTAAACTTCAACATGTTCAAGCTGTGGCTTTTTTTGCTGAGGTATTTCTTTTAAAGTAGTTTTAATTTCGTTTTTAATGCTTTCTGCAAATTGCTCCATATTGTGTGTCTTTTCTATATACTCTCTTGCCTCTGCTCCCATTTTTTTGCATCGCTCGGGATCGTGCCATAGTTCAAGAATGGCTTCCTGCATGGCTTTTTTATCACCTAATGGAACATAGATTCCTGTAACTCCATCCTGAATTACATCAATCTGTCCCTGTGTTTTAGTGCAAATTACAGGCTTTCCCATCGCCATCGATTCAAGGATTGTAGTTAAGCCGTTATCAGAATCTGTTGGCATAAGTGATACCACTACAAAGCGGGAACGGGCATAAAGATTTCGCAGCTCAGTTAAGGATTTTTCTCCAACGGTAATGAAATCGGGAATGTCTTTAATGTTGTGCAATCTTTTAACAGTATTAAACATTTCACCCCGTGATGTACCCGCTGCAATATGGCAGGGAATATTTAGCGGGCGAAGTGCTTCTACCAGCGTTGGATAATCACGTGCTTCCATTCCAACCGAACAGATCATATCCGTTTCCCTCTTTTGAGGCTGCCAAAACTGTTGGTCGGTTCCCCGCTTAATCAAAATGATTTTATCGCGAGATACCCCAAGTTTTTCAATTGCAATTTTACGCTGCATGGAAGACCAAATCAAGAATTTGTCAATCTTATCTTTCGTTCGTTTCAAAAACCATATTTTCTGACTTGTCTTTCTCTCATCAACGGACGTAATCCTTGAAATAATCACTATATGCGGCTTATGCATATTTAGTATTTTCATCATTAACGCAAGCGGGAATCCTACCTTTTCGGTTTGAGATAATATGGAATCGTAGCGATGCATTATAAACAGCGCCTCGATCATTTGGGCGATATTTATAGGAAGCAGATTGTACATCATTCTTCGATACGAAGGTGCATTTTCCTTCAGGTAACGCTCATCGAGTAACTCAGCAGAAATTGCCTGCTCAAGAAGGGAACCCCGGGGAATTTTATTATCAATTTCCAGTTGCCGCATTTCTTGTGGGGAAAGTTTCTCAATACCTTTAGAGATGATGTATAATGTTTTCATAAGCTTATTATTTAATTTTGTCTTCGTAGTTAACAGATCGTAAGTCTGATTGACTGCTCGGTTTTATCAAGCCGTTTTATTTTTTGATCTGTTACCGTGCACTTGTTTTCGGTTTTATAGTTTTCTTGGAATGGTTATTAACTCCGTTTTGGCGTTTTTCCACACTGTCTTTCATGACGGCCGGTTTTACCTGATAATTTCCTCTCCTGCTCTTGATTACATGATACAGCCACTCTGCGTATTGATAGGGTGTAAGTAATTTCAATAAAAATTTTACCTGCCCCGTATGTTGATTAATGGCAATTCTTCGAAAATCCATTATTGTCTCTCCAAATTTTGGTGATCCGGTGTAAACACCACACGCAAATTGAAATCCGGAGTTCTCTACAATTTTCTGTAGATTCTCGTCCAATTTCCCATAGGGATATGCGAAGGTATGAATTGGTTCTTCAAGGATGGATTCGATCTCCTTTTTTGATTTATTCACTGAGTAGACCGCCTCATGTTCGGGCAGGGAAGACAGCTCGTCGTGATTTAAAGAATGAGATCCAATCTCAAAATCCATCTGTTTTGCCTTCTTTATTTGTTCATCAGTCATCAGTGGACATACATCATCCTCTCCCCGCTCATCCCAGACGGCTCGTTTGAGTTTTCTGTTTCCCATAACAAATATGACTGCTTTCATGCCCATATGGGATAAAATGGGCAGCGCATTTTCAAATGTATCCATGTAACCATCATCAAATGTTATTATAATCGGCTTCGATGGCAAGGTTAGCTTATCCTCCTGGTAAAGCTGATAATCAGCAAAAGTAATGGGGGTAAATCCCAGCATATCGATTAACTTCATCTGATTTTTAAATTCCGCAGTGGTTACATAATGCCAATGATTGTACTCTTCGGGCTTATCATTTATTACCCGGTGATACATCAAAATTTTTATGTTAGATATTTTTTTAGACTCTCTCACATCCTCTCTTATATTATTTTCTCTCTCTTAGATTAATGGAACCAATTAATCTACTCATCGAGGTAATTGCAACAAGCGTGCCACTATACCTATTATTTTACTCTCGCAATCGTAATAACATTCAGTGATTAATATGGATGTTATTAGCAATCGCCACACTTAAACCGGAAAGTACAGATGTAAAATAAATACTCACTACTACCCGCTGTGTAATAATTTTACGTGTTTTTTAATGTTATTCTCTCTCTTTCAATTTGTTGATAACAGACTGTTTTCGAAATTTATAGTAGCCGGTAAACATCCTTAAAATTCCATCTTTACTGTACTGTACTTTCATTAATTCGGTTTCGCGATTTAGGTGTTTGTATAGAAAAGATCCTGCAT
>JBGTFX010000415.1:0-4911 GCA_041747055.1 Balneolaceae bacterium | reverse complement strand
AGCAAAAGGTAAAGCTACCAAACTGTACAGCTTTGCCGGCTTGAGCCGTGAACCGGTTGAGAAGGGAAATGCCGGCGATATATTTGCAATGGCCGGATATGACGCCGTTGGAATTGGCGACACCCTAACGGATGCGTCTGATCCTACACCTATTGAGTATTTTGATATTGATCAGCCAACAATGGCGATGTACTTCCGCGTAAATAATTCTCCACTTGCAGGATTGGAAGGAGATTATGTGACATCAAACATGATTAAGGATCGATTAAATAAAGAGATTCGTACCAATGTTTCTATTCATGTTGAACAAACCGACAACCCGGATATCTTTAGAGTTGCAGGCCGTGGGGAATTACAGCTTTCCATTCTTATCGAAACAATGAGAAGAGAAGGGTTTGAATTTGCCGTTTCCCGTCCGGAAGTTCTGTATCGTGAAGTAGAAGGAAAAGTACATGAGCCGTATGAAGAAGTAGTTGTTGATGTGAGCATCGATTACAGTAATAAAGTAATTGATAACCTTCAGCAGCGAAAAGGGATCATGACCTCCATGGTTCAGGAAGGGGAAAATAACCGAATCGAATTTAAAGTCCCTTCTCGTGGATTGATTGGATTCAGAGGCGAAATGATGACTGAAACTCGCGGAACCGGGATTATGCACCAACAGTTTTTGGAATATGGTCCGTTTGCAGGTGAAATTGCTGGGCGAAGCCGTGGAGCACTAATCTCTCTTGAAAAAGGAGAAGTTACTCCATATGCACTTGAAGGATTACAAGATCGTGGTCAGTTTTTTGTTCAACCATCGGACCCTGTTTATACAGGCCAGGTTGTTGGCTTAAATAACAGAGCTGACGATATGGTAATAAACGTAGTTAAAAAGAAAAACCTGACGAATCATCGTGCTACACAAACGTCTGATTCAGTTAAAATTTCACAATCTAAGAAGATGAGCCTCGAGCAGTGTATCGAATTTATTGATACCGATGAACTGCTTGAAGTAACTCCGAAAAGCCTGCGAATTCGCAAACTGCATTTGGATCATAACGAAAGAAAACGATACGAAAAGAAAAAAGAGACTGTATAAATTAAAAAGCCAACCCCATAAAGGTTGGCTTTTTTGCTTTAAAATAAAATGTTGTTCTTATTTAGTAGACCATCTTGGTCATATTATTTACTGACTTCATAATTTAAAGCAAACCTGAAAACTGTTTAAATGTCTCAATTTCCTTCATCCGGTAAATATCTTATCCGCCTTTTACTGGCAATCACGATTGTCTATATCTGCATAGTTCTCCAAAATCTTCTTGTTCCGCTATTCTTTGCAATTCTGTTTGCCTTTTTGCTTTATCCCGGTGCTGTAAAACTTGAAGGAAAAGGTATTCCAAGAATTGTCACAAATCTTATTTTAATCATTTCGGCGATTTTGGTGATTCTTCTATCGATATACGTAGGAGGGCAGTTAATAATCAACTTTACCGAAGATCAATCGGAGATTCAGGACCAGTTCAAGGAAAATATGACCTATTTCCTCGAATATGCTGAAGGTATTTTAGGAGTACAAATAGATCTATCAGAAAATGGCATAAATGGATTAGATAGAGCATCAGAATTCATAATTGATTTTTTCACAGCTACAACCAACACCATTGTTGCATTTGGTTTAATGCCCGTCTATACATTTCTTCTGCTTTTTTATAGAAATAAATTTCGATCATTTCTTAATCAAATCATTCCTGAAGAATCAAGTGAAAAAGTTGAAAATATAATTACAGAAATTGCCACCATCGTGCCAAAATACCTCAAAGGGTTAATTGTTGTCGTACTTGTATTGATGGTGATAAACAGTGCGGCTTTTTGGCTGATTGGTTTAGATTACCCGTTCATACTTGGTGTTATCGCGGCGTTATTTAACTTCATTCCCTACCTTGGTACCGTTTTAGGATTTACAGCAGCACTGTTGTTGGTGTTGGCCACACAGGAACCTTCAACGGCATTTGGTGTGATATTGCTTTTCTTCCCCATACAATTTTTTGAAAATAATATTCTAACACCAAATATTACCGGATCATATGTTCATATAAACCCGCTGATCATCATCCTGTCACTTATTTCTGCTGCAATGATGTGGGGATTGCCCGGTATGTTATTAGTGATTCCGTATCTGGCTATGTTGAAAATTCTATGCGAGCATATCGACTCCTTTAAACCGATTGGGTATTTATTGAGTACAAGAGGCACTGAGGAACATGTTCCATCAATGACAGGAATTAAGAATAGAGTTAAGTCATTTTTTGAATGACCTGATAATGAATGGAGCGATATTTTTTGATGTTTAAGCCGTATGAAAAATTTTAACAGCCATCGTGTATTTAAGAGAAATGATAAGGAGCCTAACCCGGAAGGAGAATATGTTCTCTACTGGATGCAAATCAACCGTAGATTCCACTACAATTTTGCACTGGAATACGCTATAGGGTGGGCAAACAATCTTGGAAAACCACTTCTCATTTTAGAAGCATTTTCATGTGATTATCCATGGGCAACAGACCGCTCGCACACTTTTATGATGCAGGGAATGAAAGAGCATCTTGATTATGCTGAAGACCAGGATTTAAACTATGTCTCTTTTGTGGAAGAAAAACCGGGTCAGTATGAGAAGCTTCTTAAGGATTTATCAGCTAAGGCGTCTGTATTAGTGACGGATGAGTATCCCGTATTTATTATGAGAAAGCGGAATGAAACCTATCCGAAAGAGATGGATCTGCCATATATAACTGTTGACAGTAATGGGTTGATTCCTTTGGGACTTACGGATAAAGATCCATACAGCGCCTACTTTTTCCGCAAAATAATGCAGAAAAACTTCATTGAAGCTTATACAAATCCTCCTCAAGAAAATCCTCTCGAAGAAATAAAGAATACTAAGAAAATAGACCTGCCTGGATCGATTTTTGAAAATTTACCGGATGCTAAAGAAGCACTAAACAACATCCCGGATTTTATTTCAGGTTTGGATATCGATCATACCGTAACCCCGATAGATTGGTATGGAGGGAGATCGGCTGCCCTAAAGATGATGGAGGACTTTATAAAAGATGCCTTGAAGGTTTATGATGATAAAAGGAATCATCCGGATGAGAAAAAAACGAGTCAATTAAGTCCCTGGCTTCATTTTGGTAAAATTTCTGAGTATGAAATTGTAAAGGAAGTGTTGAAATTTCAGCCTGGTGATTGGGATTTAAACAGTATTACGTTTAACAAAGGATCTACGGGTGGCTTTTTTAACGGCGATCCGAATATCGACGGTTTTTTGGATGAAGTGATTACTTGGCGCGAAGTTGGATTTCATTTCGCTCATCACAGGCCTGATTATTATAAGTTTGAAAGTTTACCTGATTGGGTACAAGAATCGATGGATAAACATCGTGATGATCCGCGTGAATTTGTTTACAGCTTTGAGGAGTTTGAGCAGTCACAAACGCATGATGAAATTTGGAATGCTGCACAGACTCAACTTCGTGAAGACGGTATTATTCACAATTATCTGAGAATGTTGTGGGGTAAAAAAGTAATTGAATGGACGCCTGATCCTGAAACTGCTCTCGAATATTTAATAGAACTTAATAACAAATATGCGATTGATGGCCGCGATCCCAACAGTTACTCAGGAATTTTTTGGTGCTTTGGACGATTCGATCGAGCCTGGCAGGAGAGACCCATTTTTGGCAAACTTCGCTATATGACCAGCGAAAGCACACGCAAAAAAGTGAGAATGAAACAGTATTTGAATAAGTATGGGAGTCAAAAATCATTGCTTTAAAATAAACCTGGAGATCGCGGATCAAGTCTGCGATGACGCTTGCTAAAGACTCTTTATCAACTCAGTCACAAGGCGGGCGAAATCATCTTTTCGGCTCTCGGCAGCAATTTTTACTTCGGAGTGATTGAGTTTCTCTTTGGTGACACCCGCTGCCATATTTGTAACCATTGTAATAGCTGCTGCAGGCACATTTAAGCGACTTGCTTCTATAAGCTCAGGTGCTGTGCTCATGCCCACCACATCGGCTCCCAAAACGCGAAATGCTCGGATTTCTGCTTTAGTCTCATAATTGGGTCCTTTAACAAAGAGGTAGGAACCGCGCTGCACTTCCAGGCTGATAGCGGCTGCAAGCCTCCGAACTTTATCAGCAATGGGATAGTGGTTATATCTAAATTTATCACCGGGATAAGCTGCAACAGAGTGGAAGGGGCGAATGATGTCATCAATTACCATTAGATCGCCAACCTTAAAACTTTCGTTGATTGATCCGGCCGCATTTGAGATAATGAGCGTATCAACACTAAACTGTTTGGCAAGATGAACAGGAATGACCGTTTTTGAAAAATCATGTCCTTCGTAGTGATGAAAACGTCCTGAAAAGGCGAGTACTGATTTACCTGAAACTTTGCCATAAATGAGCTCTCCGTTGTGACCCTGAACGGAGGTTGTGGGAAATTGAGGTATCTCTGAGTAGGGAATTCGAATGGCATTCTGAATTAGATCAGAAAAACTTCCCAAACCGGAGCCAAGGATTACGGCTGAGTCAATTTTCTTTGGAAATCCTTTTCGCTGTAAATAATCAGCGATTTCAGAAATGTAAGCGGGGATAGCCATATTAAACCAAATTTTTGATGGTATAACTTTTATGATCTTCTGTATCGATCAGTTTAAATACGGGGTGATGCGTTTCATGATAGGTAAGAATTCCATAATCCTCATCAAAGGCTTTCTTTTTCAAATCTTCCCGAACGTTCATGCTCTGTTTGCCATCAAAATCATACTTGGCGGCAAAATTTCGGTTGATTTCACCTCTGGTTCCAATTACATCTCCGGCCATTAAATATTTCTGGTCACCATTTTCATAAAACAAGGCC
>JBGTFX010000414.1:0-1732 GCA_041747055.1 Balneolaceae bacterium | reverse complement strand
TTTCTTATTTTACTTCCAAAGTCGTTGTCTTTCTTTTACTCTCAAAGTTGTGACCATGAACACGAAGTTTGCTGATCTTGTACATAATTTTATCAACAAAAGAGGATGGTTCTTCAAATCTGATAATGGTTTGAGCAAACCGTTTCAGAGTATTACTGGCAGCATGCATGTCTTTAATATCAAGGAAAATGATCTTGCCGGAATCCTGAACTTTTTTAATAAAATATCTTTCCTGTGGTGTGGCATATCGTTCTGTGGAGTAGGAGAAACTTGTATAGACTCCTCCAAAAGCATCTCCATCTTTCAAATAAATGATTTTATCGGAATTTGAGAATTTGTTGAACAAATCGTCCATATTTTCTTTGCTCTCTACCTCATTAGACGTGATAACATCAGCTAAATTAATGGAGGTTACTGACTCGCTCTTTTTAGCAACATCATCCAGAAAACTCTTCTTTGCTCTGTTATTGCTACCAATCAACAGCGTTAGATAATAGGCGTTGTTCACCTGTTGTGAAGTTAGTCCATCGATAAAAGATTGGATTTCAGAATCAGTATGGGCAAACGATTGTGTTGTAGCTGTTGAACTCATTGTGCAATTTATTTTATCCTTAAAGTTGCCTCAAAGGTACATACTCTGAGGCAATTAATTAAGAGAATATTGCACCATTTACTATTTTGAAAGTCTTTTCATTATTGACCCATCAGAACGATGGGTTACCTGTATATAAGATCAAGAGGAAGATCATCCATCAGGCGGAGAAAACAACCGTCAGATGGAATTTTTAAGCCCAATTAAAATTGTTTTGCCTTCATTCCCTGAATGGTTTTTCTTGCTGTAAAGCCTGCGGGAGTCTCCACTTTGATGACAATACTTACATCCTGGCTTGCATCACTTTCATCATCACTATCACGAGCGGTAAATGTGAATTCTGTAACACCCGGTCCGCCAAATAGAGTGTTTGGTACAGTCACATCTATATCGCCTTCTACATTCATTCCTTCAGCAGGTTCAACAATAATAGTAGTTCCGGCCGGGAGGGGATTACCATTTCTGTCTGTTATTATCATGGTGAATGCTTCACTTCCATTAGGTGGAATATTAAATGTATTCGGAGTAACTGTAATATTACCATTAGATGGAGCTGTTGAAAAAAGAACCTGGATATCGCGGGTAATCTCATTGTCGTTTTTATCAAACGTGTGAGCTGTAATGGTTGCATAACCAGCTGCCGGCCACGGGTCACCAGAAATTAAATCGACTGATATTTCCCCATCGTCATACGTTTGGCCGGATCCCTGGATCACTCCCCCTGTGGTGCTAAAAAATACCGGAGTACCGGGTTTGACAGGATTACTAAATTCATCACCCACTAAAACACTTATTCGATTTCGTTGGCTGTTAATATCAAATGCTTCAAAATTGAAGGTAGTAGCCGAAATACTGAAATGATTCAAATCAGGAAACCCTCCGTGAATAGCTAAAAGAATGGGTTTGGAACGGATGGTTAATTCAATATCCTGTCTTTCAACCAAGGCCTCAATTTTTACATTACCGGCAATATTTCCTGAGAAGAGACTTGCTGTTACTTTACCTTCCGAATTAGTTCTAACTATTTCCGGAGTGATGGCCTCATTTCCACCCGGACCCTGAGTTATAGAAAAATGAACATCCACAGCCTTGTTCAAATCAATAGCACGCCCTGCGGAGTCTTGTACCACAAAGGTAAAC
>JBGTFX010000413.1:0-6597 GCA_041747055.1 Balneolaceae bacterium | reverse complement strand
ATTACTGCTTATTCATCGAAATCAGAAACTCCTCATTCGATTTTGTCCCCTTCATCTTGTCGAGAAGGAATTCCATCGCTTCAAATGGATTATGGTTATTTAAGTAGCGACGAAGCAGTACAACTTTTTCCCGCTCCTGCTCAGAAACGATGAGTTCTTCACGTCTCGTTCCGCTTTTGAATACATCTATAGCGGGGAAAATACGGCGTTCGGCAAGTCGTCGATCCAAAACCAACTCCATGTTACCGGTACCTTTAAACTCTTCGAAAATCACATCATCCATGCGTGATCCCGTTTCTACCAGGGCCGTTGCGATAATGGTTAAACTTCCACCATTTTCGATGTTCCGAGCAGAACTAAATAGTTGCCTTGGGGCTTTTAAAGCTTCTGAATCCACACCGCCTGACATTGTACGGCCTGACGTTGTTCCCGCCACGTTATAGGCGCGTGAGAGCCTTGTGATGGAATCAATCAACAGTAGTACGTCATGGTTGCTTTCAACCAAGCGTTTTGCCTTTTCAAATACGATTTCCGAGAGTCCAATGTGATTTTCAGGCTTCTCATCAAAGGTAGATGCAATCACCTCTGCGTCAATAACCGTCCGTTTCATCTCAGTAACTTCTTCCGGGCGCTCATCAACCAAAAGGATAATTACTTTGGTTTCGGGGTTATTTTGGTTCACCGAATTTGCGATGTTTCGCATAATGGTGGTCTTCCCCGTTTTTGGCTGGGCAACAATCAACCCACGCTGCCCTTTCCCAATTGGGGCAAACATATCAATCAAACGGGTCGTGTATTCAGCAGGATGTTTTTCAAGCTTGTATCGCATATCCGGATAGATCGGCATCAAATCTTCAAAATCGCCTCGATTATCCATGTCTGTTGGTATGCGTCCGTTTACTCCTTCAACCCTAAGCAAGGCAAAATATCGCTCACCCACTTTTGGAGGACGAATAATACCAATCACACAATCTCCCTGTCGAAGGCGAAATCGTTTTATTTGTGATGGTGAGACATAAATATCATCGGGACTCGCCTTGTAATTATAATTCACTGAGCGGAGAAAACCGTATCCATCCGGCAAAATCTCCAGTGTACCTTCATTCAGTAAAAACTTACCCAATTGCGGTTCAATTTCAACAAGACGTTCATCTAAAGTGCCCGCGTCAGATTCAGGCAACACATTACTTACGTGCTTCTTATTCTTTTTGGGATGCTGATGGGTATGCTTAGGCTTTCTGCCACTTCCCCGTTTGTTCGCACCGCCTGACTTTTTATCGTCGTACGTTTGAATATGAGACTGCTGCCCATATTGAACATCCGGTTTAGGTGCATGACCATCAGAATTATTATTGTTGTTGGAATCAGATGGTGTATCGGATTTTTTTGATGTGTTGGTGATGCGCTCAATCAAACTCTCCTTTCGAAGGGCAGATACGCCTTTTAAACCAACTGCTTTTGCAATCTGTTTTAGTTCCTGCACAGATTTTTTGCGTAGCGATTCGATATCCGTATTTGTAGATGTATCGGTGTAATTCTCCGACATAAGTATAATTTTATTCTTGAGTAGTTTTCATGAAGATGAACGCGCAACTTGAAAGCAGATGAGCGTTATGGGATACTGCATATTCTGAGTGGTGTGGAAAGAATCTAATCTGTCAATTCGTAGCAATGGCTCCCATCCATCGTCTTACTATAGAGTAAAAGTAAAAACTTCCACCAAAAATTACTAATTCTGATTTGTGCTTTTCTAACCAATCTTTAGGAAGATGTTCCTTCGCTTCTAATTCTGTTGCTTCAGGAAATAATTCTTTCATTTCATTTAACTTTGCAGCCCTACCACTCTTTTGAGGATACAAATAAACTTTTTTAAAACCTTGCAAAAGCGATGATAATTCAGGATTTAATTTATCTTTCATTACACTTAAAACTAGTGTCCATTGACCAAGGGGAGCTATTTCCTGTAATTGTTGAACCAAAATTGAAATGGATTGTGAATTATGCCCTCCATCAAAATACCAATCCATGCTTTTATCTAAACGCTCGAAGTGCGCGTGTATAGGGAAACGTACTGACATCATTTCTATTCCCTTTTTAAATATTTTATTTTCAATCGGGAACTGTTTATTTGTCAGTTTAATGGCTTGAAATGCAACAGCACAATTTACATTATCAATTTTTGAGCGGTCTTTTGCGTCTATTTTGAGTTTTTCGCCGGATGTTTGCAAAACTATTTCATTGGATGCATATCGGGGATGAAGTTCATTAGATGATAAAATCTTGGAATTCCGTTTTTTCGCAATTATCTCTACAACTTTCTCTGCTTCCTGTGGTAAATTTCCAATAACTATCGGAGTATTTGGTTTGATGATTCCTGCCTTTTCTGCTGCAATTTGCTCAATCGTATCCCCTAAAATATCTGTGTGATCTAAACCAATCGACGTTATAACAGATACCAGCGGGTTGATGATATTCGTCGCATCGAGCCTCCCCCCCAATCCGGTTTCAATGATACCAATATCAACATCCCGGTGATTGAAATACCAAAATGATATTGCGGTGGAAAGCTCAAAATAGGTTAATTCCTTCTTTAAAATTTCATCTTCAAAGGATTGAAAAAACAGCAACAGGTCAGTCTCGGGAATGGAATCTGCGTTTATTTTAAATCGATCACGATAATCGAGAAGGTGTGGAGATGTGTAGAGACCGGTTTTATATCCGGCGGATTGAAAAACAGAGGCCAGCATTTGACACGTAGTGCCTTTGCCGTTCGTTCCTGCTACGTGAATAGAGGGAAACCGGTCTTGCGGATTGCCCATTTTTTCACAAAATTCTGAAATTGTATCAAGTGAAAAATCAGCCGCAGCCGCCCCCACATTTCCAAACATTGGGATAGAATCCAGCCAGGAATACACATCCTTCAGGGTATTAAACGTAGTTGATTTCAAATCAGAAAGTTCGATTTATAATTCTCTAAACTACTTTGGATTGATTCTGAAAACGAGCTGTTCACTTTGAACTCGGTTTTATCCAAAAACTCTACAAAACATATCTCACGGACACTGTTTGTAATAAATACCTCATCGGCAGATTTGATCTCATCGAGCCGAAACCTCCCCTCTTTCACTTCCAATTGTTCTTCATTTACAAGAATGTTTAAAACAATTTTTCGCATGATGCCGGGCAAAAAATCACACGTTTCATCCGGTGTATAAACAATGTCGCCTTTCTTCCAAAAAATATTGGCAATAGATGTTTCTGAAATGATCTCATCAACGGTCAGCATCAATCCGTCATCAAACCCTTTCTCTTCCGCCTCACGAAAAGCATTCCTGTAGTGGAGCATATTGCTCAGCTTACAACCTGCCGGTCGGCAAACATCTGGAATCACCCTGGTGTTTACGGTACAAATTCGTTTTGGTTTGGTTTCTGTTTGATGTGGCTTGACCGTGATCAAAGTGTCAAATTTCGGTTCAACAATTTTTGAATATCCGCCTTTTTCGTTGATTGAAATTTGGACACGAACTCTTGCATCTCCTTTTATTAAATTATTTGCCGTAAGTACATCAATAACAGTATTTCTTAGTTGCCCTTCTTTAGGTAATTGATGCTTTGATAAACCTAAATAATTCAAACCCGAGTGCAGACGAGCTACATGATCATCAAAGTGCAAGAATTTACCGGAGTAGCTGCGTATTGTTTCGAAACAACCTGCTCCATAATAGAGACCGGATGAGAGAACTGAAATTGTAGCTTCCTCTTCCTCTACGATATTTCTGTTTAAGAAAACCTTCATTCTTTACCGGATAACAACACTTCTAATTTTTGAAGCAGTTCGTCAATATTAGCTCCAACTTGAGTATCAAATACCTCTCCATTCCTGTTGATCAATATTTGAGACGGCAAACCGGGAACCAATAGATCTAAATAAATTTCTGTTCCATTTACGTAATAGAATGGCAGTTTATGATCATTCATATACTCTAAAATTAATTCCTCTCCATCTCGTGCGGCAGCAGCAATTACAACTAACTCTTCGTTTTCTGATTTAAATTCCTTTAGAATTTCATTTATCTCAAGTGACTTACCCGACCATGTTGACCAAAAGTGAATTACAACCGGTTCACCAGAAAACTGAGCAATGGAAAGAGAATCATCAGACGCATACTTCATGAAGTAGTGCTCTGAAAGGTTTGTTTCTGCCAGGTTTTCCTTAAACGTCTCTTGTTGATTGGACACATACATGATTGTGCCAAAGATAATTACAATTAGCGTTAACAAGCCGCAAACGACCAGGAAAAGGTTAAAATGTTTGGGATCTAACCTCATATGATTAAACTATTTATGACAGCTAATGAATATTATTCTGCGAATAGATAAGGTATGGAGATGCGGAAACAAGTTCAGCATTTACCAACATTTAAAATTAGCTCGGTAGTCTCCCCGGGGTGTTCATGGAGTTTTTTTGTTCTGATGAACAAACCCCTTCCCCCTTTATTAAGGGGGAATCTTCACCTTCGAATTAAGAATAAATCATCTACTTAGCTACTTCAACTGTATCAGGATCATCAACATCATCCACAAAGTACATGGATGCGGCGGCAATAATCATGGCTCCGCCACCGAGCATAAGTGAGAATATGGCTTCACCACCAAACCAGTTTCGCGTGATGAATCCAAGCATACTGGCAGCAACAATTTGAGGTATCACAATAAAGAAATTGAAAATCCCCATGTAAAGACCCATCTTTTTTGCCGGCAATGACCCCGCCAAGATAGCATACGGCATAGCCAAAATACTCGCCCATGCCAAGCCAACTCCAACCATTGATACAACAAGCATTTCCGGACTATTCATAAAATAGATCCCAATTAAGCTCAATCCGCCTACAAATAGTGCAAATGCATGAACAATTTTCCGGCTCGTATATTTTGCCATTGGTGCCAGTGCAAAAGCAAACACCGCTGCAAAGCCACTGTAAACAGAGAATAAAATACCTACCCAGTCTGCCCCCTGATTATAGAGCAATGATGTTGTATCACTGGTGCCATAGATGTGTGAAGTTACTGCTGAAGTAGTGTAGATCCACATTGCGAATAGTGCAAACCAAGAAAAGAACTGGACCATTGCAAGCTGTAGCATCGTTTTGGGCATCGTCAGGAAATCGTGTGTTACTACAACCAATCCCTGTTCGGTTTTACCATTTCGTTGCAAAAAGCCGGCAATCAATGCGATTACTCCTAAAACTATTAGTCCAATGGTTAAGATATATAACTCTATATCGTATCCTCCACTATAAACCCAATATGTAGTAACTAGGCCTAAAAATGAAAATACATACCCAAACGTAATTTTCTTTTGTCCATCCCCTGCTACGATTGGTATATCACGCTTAACTTCTTTAGCATCCTCATCTAACTGATCATCCTCATATTTCTCGAAAGCCTCCAATTCTTCCGGAGAATATTCATGTGATCGAAATACAGTCCACATAACAGCAGCAAGAAAGATGGCTCCACCCACATAAAACGACCATTTAATGGAAGGCGGGATGACTCCTTCGGGTGCTGTATTTGCAATTCCAAACCAGTTTGTCATCATCCATGGCAACGAGGAACCCACAACGGCACTTACACCAATAAAGAAACTCTGCATTGCGAAACCTTTTGTTCGCTGCTCCGAAGGTAGCATATCACCAACATAGGCCCGAAAAGGTTCCATGGATATGTTAATGGATGCATCCAAAATCCAAAGCATACCGGCAGCAACCCACAAATAAGGTGAGTTCGGCATCACAATTAATGCTGCTGATGCAAAAATTGCCCCCCACAAGAAATATGGGCGACGGCGACCGAGCCTGGTCCATGTGCGGTCGCTGAAATATCCTACAATAGGTTGTATCACTAAACCGGTAACCGGTGCAGCAAGCCAAAGAATGGGGATCAGGTCAACTTCTGCGCCCAGTGTTTCAAAAATACGACTCACGTTCGCATTCTGAAGCGCAAACCCAAACTGGATTCCAACAAATCCAAAGCTCATGTTCCAGATTTGCCAAAAACTTAACGTTGGGCGTGGTTTAGGTTTAATACTCATCAGCGTAGATTAGATTTAGAGTTGAGCGTTATTTTTCGAGCAGTAAAAAGCTGTTAGCATCCAGAGTTATAGTGGCATCAACAACCAGATTATCACCTGTAAACACATTTGTCCATTGACCCTGAGCACCACTATCGAATGTAAAGGTTAGTTCTTCATTTGAAAAATTCAATATGACAAAGACTTCATCGTGATGTCCCACCCGTTTGTAGGAGAAAATATGATCAGGGTTGTCCGTAGTCATTTTTAAATAGTCACCACCAATTTCCCCGTTGAAAAGAGCACTATTGATTTCATTTATTGAAAGCAGCGTTTTATAAAATTCCTGATATTTATAATCATTCCACTCTATTTCATCCTTTTCGAAGAACTCAAGCTGCTTATCGAGTCCGGATTCCTGTCCGTTATAAATGAGTGGCATTCCCCATACAGTGGCAGAGAGAACTGCAAAATTCTCGAAATTATCTCCATATAGGTCACGATCGCTCCCTTTCCATGAGTTT
>JBGTFX010000412.1:0-18548 GCA_041747055.1 Balneolaceae bacterium | reverse complement strand
TTGGTCTCTATAAAAGAAATAGATTCAATAATTTAGAATTAAATTCTGATTTGAAGTCTAGTTATCGAATTGTTATTAATTGTTTATTTCAATTGACTACTTTAGTTGAGGCATTAGAGAAGGGTTATATTTCTTTAATGTTTAAATCATTAAAAAAACAAATGAGGTCATACATGTTGAAAAAGTTACTAATTTTAATAATCGCTTCTCTGTTTGCAGGATTGGCTTGGGCAGGCCAGGCAACAGCACAGACAGGGAGTTTAACAGGTACTATTACAGATCAGCGATCGGGCGAAGAACTTCCCGGGGTTAATATATTTGTAGTAGAATTACAAAGGGGGGCGGCTACCAATATTGACGGCCAATACTCTATCACAGATATTCCTTATGGCACTTATAATGTAAGAGTTTCATTTGTTGGATACAGAACTGTGACTAGTGAAGTGTCTATCGATTCGAACACTAACACACTTAACTTTAATCTTCCTACAAGCCTTGTAGGCCTGGATGAATTGGTTGTAACAGGTCAGGGTACCGGGGTTGAGCGAAAAAGACTTTCTACCACTGTTGGTGTTGTTTCTGCCAGGCAGCTTGAAGCAAATCCCAGTGCACAGTTAGATCAAATTTTGCAGGCAAATCTTCCTAACTCTCAAGTAAGAATTGGTTCCGGTCAACCGGGTACCGCCTCTTTAATTCGTGGACGTGGAGTTGTTTCTGCTTTAACAGCAACTACTCCTGTAGTATATATTGACGGCGTGCGGGTAGATAATACTTCAGGTTCTGCATTAAATACAGGTACAGGTGGTGCGCAAAGTTCTGCAATTGCTGATATACCAGTAGAAAATATTGAAAGAATCGAATTTATTAGCGGTGGTGCTGCAACTACTCAGTTTGGATCAGATGCCGCTAATGGTGTGATCCAAATTTTCACAAAGAAAGGTGTTCAGGGTGCTGCCCAGTTTAGATTTCAGTCTACTCTTGGAGCCACTGTTGGTACAAGTGACTTCCTTCGCTATGACGAAACAGGCGATGTACTTTATCAAACCGGTTTTGTACAGGAGTATCAATTATCTGCTTCAGGTGGTACGGAAAATCTTACCTATAGCTTTTCTGGGTCAATGAGAGGGGATGAAGGGTTTGTTCCTAATAATGAAGAGATAAGACATAATTTGCGTACAACAGTTGGTGCAAAAATCAATGATGCTGTTAGCTACACTGGTTCACTTGGATTTACAAGTAACGAGTTTAGCAGAGACTTTAATGCAAACACTTCGGCAAGTGCTTTCGGAGAATTAGAAACTGGCTTGGGAAGGGATCCCGGATCTGAAACACTTAATGACATTAACGCAACCAGAGATTTTATATTTGGATTCATTGATGAAGTTGATATTCAGGAATCTGTTAAGCGATTCCAAACATCTCACCAAATGGATTTCACTCTTTTGGAAGGTTTATCTGCACGTGCTGTTGCCGGTCTTGATTACAGAAATAGTAAGCAGGATTTTGCCCAGACTAACGCATTTAATATCGCACGTGGTTTTAGCCCTGCAGGAACAACTGATTCCGGCTTTTTGTCACAAACAAGTCGTGACTTTATCGGCCTTACACTAGAAGCAAGTGCGCGTTACCAAAAAGACTGGCGCAACTTCTCTTCTATTACGAATGTTGGGGGGCAATTATTTAGAAATGATGATCGTCAGTTTCGATTAACAGGTTCTAATATACCGGATGGTTCAACAAATATTGGTAATGCTGCTGATAATACAGGAGGTAATTTTAGAAGAACTGTTGTGAACGTCGGTGTGTACGGACTTGAAAATATCGGTTTCATGGATCGGTATTTTCTTGAATTAGGCCTTCGTGTTGATGATAACACAGCTTTTGGTGCAGAAGTGGATGCACAAGTTTATCCTAAAGTGGGATTAATTTATAATGTGTCATCCGAGCCTTTCTTTCAGGATAATGTTCCCTCAAATATTATTTCTACGTTTCGACTTAGAGCTAATTTTGGAACGGCTGGAAATTTCCCAACTCCATTTTCCAATGAAGTGCTGGCGAGTTTGAACCCTTTCTTTGGAGGTGCAACTATTGAGTTTGGAACACCCGGGGATATTGGATTAAAACCTGAAAGAACAGAAACATATGAAATTGGAACTGACATTTCATTTTTTAATGATCGTGCTAATTTCGAGATAACATATTATCAGTCAGAAACAACTGATGCATTATTTCGGGCTCCTTTTGCACGTTCTACAGGACTTGGTACTGCTTTGCAGAATTTAGGAACCATTGAGAACAAAGGATGGGAAATTTCAAGTAATTTTAATGTTTATAGCACACGTGATGTTAATGTAAACATACGCGCTTCGCTTAATACACTTGATAGTATTGTAACCGATAATGGTAATAGTGCACCATTTGCTGTTGGTGGTTTTGCATTCTTGGGATCTTTTGTTGATGAAGGTTTCCCGGTAGGATATTTGCGGGGAAATCGGCCAACTTTTGCAGCTGACGGTTCTCTTGAATCAGTTGAGCCTAATGCAAACCTGGGAAGTCCTACACCTGATTTGTTTGGAAATTTAGGTTTGGATGTTCAGTACAAAAACCTGTCACTTAATGTTTCAGCTGATTATCAAACAGGTGCACAAGGTGTTAACGTTGATGAAGTATTACGTTTCTTCAGTGGACATGATGATGACCGAATTCCGGAAGCTGCTTCAGGTGCAAGTTTCTTTGATCTCGCCGGAGTGTGGGTTGAAGACACAGACTTTCTGAAAGTTCGATTAATTTCTTTGAATTATCGAGTACCGGAAAGATTGTATGGTGGGGTTGTACGTAGAATCTCAGTTGGTGCAACTGCAACGAATCCATTTAACTTTGCATCTTCTAATTTTGATCCTGAAGTGACAGGAGCTGGAATATCAAATGGACAGGGTGGAGTTGGTGTAGGTGGATTTGGCTTTGGAACAATTTCTGCTCCAAGACAATTTCTTGCACGTTTATCAATTGACTTTTAATCACACCTAATAACTAAACAAGGACTTTATTATGAAAAAATATTTAATAGCATCCGTTCTTTTGATTGCTACCTTTGTAGGGTGTGATCTTATAGATGGAACAAATGTAACAAATCCTGATCTCACACTTGATGACGCAGTAGCGCAGCCTAATTCGGCTCAATCCTGGGTTAATGGATTGGATAGGAGAGTTTCTTTTGCTTATAATGCTTTCTTAACAACAGCAGAATTAACAACTGATAACTACGAAAATAAAGCTACTTTCTTCAATCAGAATGTTGATGGCGGTACCTTTAGAGATATTGATAATGATATTGACGGAACACAATTCCAGTTTGGTCGCTTACGTGCGCAAGCTGATTTTGGTTTGACGACAGTACTGGCAAATGATCCTGGTGCAGCAGGTACTGCGATTGAAGCAGAAATGCACTTCTTTAAAGGTTGGGCTCATTTACTTTCAGGCGAAACATTTGTTGCACTTCCAGCAGTTGCCGGCGGTGAACCCCAAACACCTGAAGCACACTTTAATGCAGCCATTGCATCTTTTACAAGTGCAAATCAAATTGCACCCAGTGTTAGTTATGACATGGCACTTGCTCGTGCGCACTATAATTTAGGAAATCAAACAGAAGCAGTCTCCTTTGCAGAAGCTGTATTAAGTACTGACCCTGAATTTTTGAGAACAGCCCGTTATGATGGTGTAAATGGTCCTACAAGTACCTTTCAGAATGCTGTTTATGATCGTCAAAGTTTTAACGATCTTCAGCCATTGCCAAGGTTAGATTTCTTAGATCCCAAACATGGTGATTTAGGAGGAACAAATGAGTCCCCGGTTATTATGCAATCTGCAGAAGAAGCATATTTAATAATCGCAGAAGCACAACTTGCAGACGGGCTCCTTCCATTAGCGCAATTAACATTGAATGATCTTCTAGGGCTTGTCGATGATCGTGAAGTACGAGATTTTGATGAGACTGAAGAGGGCAGAACGGGTACTGTTGGTGGAGATCCCCGCCCTAATTCTTCTGACTTTGTTGTAAGAGCTGATGCCGATTCACCATTCAGATCAGGTCTTGTACTTGATAGAGTTGCTGCTACACCTGTACCAACAGTGTCAGGTACATCTGTAACAGAGGCAATGATTACTGGCTTAACTTCCGTTGATGATGCTCTTGTTACTCTTTACTTAATGAGACAAGAAATATTTTTCGGTGAAGGCCGACGAATGTTCGATTTAGGTGTCTTATGGCCTGTATCAGAAATCGAAGCATTAAATAACGAAAATGTAACTGACGCACAACGTCAGCCATTCATTCCATCTTATATTCCATCTCCTTACAGTACATTAAATGCTTTTACTGTAGATGGTTTAGAAGTAACTATTGCTGTTGATATGAACAAAGTAATTGCTTCAGAAAGGGGAAATAGATTTAATTAATATCCTTTTAACAAGACAGTAACTAAAATTATAAAAAAAAGCCGTTCCAAGAAATTGGAACGGCTTTTTTTTGTTTAAATCCCTGTCCCGTCCTAAAATAGGTTGATAAAAAATCGACTTATAAAAAACGATCTAACCCAACAAAAAAGAGAACTCTGCGGATTATCATTGGGATTTAAATTAGCGCTGGTATCACAAGTTGAAACAGACGAATTCACTTTAATATACAAGCTCAGAGACATTATGGAATTCAGGACAGGGTAAGGTATTGGTTTAGTTGAGAATTCAGGGAACATTGGATGGTTTTTCCAAAACGGGTTTAACCGGAACTCAAATTGGCCCATGGAGAGGAATTCCTATTCCTAACGGTGAAAGAAACCAAAACCTTGATGTTGGTGATGGAACCAGGTTATTTCTTAATCAAAAGAAGTTTTAAAAAGCCGCCACGAGAAATCGTGGCGTTTTTATTTGTCCAAAAGATTTGAAAAAAAGGGAGGGGTGTAGAAATTTGAACTTTTTACGGCAAAAGCAAATGCAATTAAAGAGCTGAGATTGAGTAAATTATAAACTCCTCTAACGTTCTGCTAAGAATAGTATTACGAAATTGTAATATTTTAGTTTCATTTAAAGTAAAATATTCATTTATTCTGCTATGTGTTCTTTTGCATTGTCCAAAATGACTCATTGTTCAATTAACACATCTAATATTTAAATAATTCTACTAACCAAAATTGAGGTTTACGTATGTTGAAAAAGTTACTAACCGTAATTATTATGGTTCTGCTTACGTCTCAAGTTGCTCTTGCTCAAACAGGATCAATTTCAGGGACGATATCAGATGCCAGATCAGGTGAAACTATACCTGGTGCAAATATCTTAATCGTTGAACTGGAGCGTGGTGCTGTTTCAGATTTTGACGGAAATTATAGGGTATCTAATGTGCCTGTCGGTACTTATACACTAACAGCTTCTTTTGTAGGTTATCGTACCTTCAGGCAAGAAGTGAATGTTGCAGAAGGGCAAGAACTGGATTTAGACATTTCATTAGAAGTTGGAGCCGTAGGACTTGATGAAGTTGTTGTTTCTGGTTATGCAACTACAACCAAACGAGAGCTTACAGGGTCAATAGCTAGAGTAAGCGCACGTGATATACAGGATGTAGGTTTACAAAATACTGAATCACTTCTGCAAGGTCGTGCTGCCGGTGTTAATGTAACTGCAACTTCAGGTAATCCGGGTGCAGCTTTTCGTGTAAGTATACGTGGGAACGGATCTGTAAATGCAGCTACCGAACCTCTCTATATTATTGATGGTGTACAGATGGCTTTTGAAGGACAGTCTAACCTAACTAGTACATCACCATTGAACTCTTTAAATCCTAATGACATTGCGTCGATTGAGGTATTAAAAGATGCTTCTTCTGCCGCTATTTATGGTTCTCAGGCAGCTGCCGGTGTGGTGATTATCACTACTAAAAGAGGGCAGCAAGGGCGTACACAGGTAACAGCACGTGCTGAAACAGGTGTTAGATCTTTAGCTAGAGATGTTAATTATATTAGCACTGAGCAATACATAGAATTTATGGGTGAAGCTCGATTTAATAATGGACGTGTGCCAACACAACAAGCAGGAGAAGATTTTTACAGAAATTTCTTTACCGGTTTTTTTGGTGAGCCAGTACCCGGGCAAGGATTAGCAAATACTAATTGGCAGGATTTTATTTTTGACGATGGTGTTACTCAAAAATATACTGTTAGCATATCAGGTGGAGATGAAACTACTTCTTTCTTTCTTTCCGGTGGTTGGGAAGATACAGAAGGAACTGCATTTAACAGTGATTTTACTCGTTTAAACCTGCGCTCTAACTTAGATCAACAGATAACGGATAGATTCACTACTTCATTGAATATTAACCTTTCAAGAAGTACACAGTTTGGTGTTTGTCAGGATGGTAACTTTATTAATTGTCCTCCCTCACAGGCGATGTTTGAAGCTCCTATGAGTTTCCCATTCCTCGAAAATGGTGACTTTAATCCGCAAACTAGATTTGGATTGCCAAATAACCCTGCCGTAGTACGTGATGAAGTAGATCGTGATGTTGCTATTACACAGATTATTAGTAATGTGACTTTAAATTACAGAGCAACAGATTGGTTGTCATTTAACGGTTTAGCAGGAATTGATTACAGAAACACGGAAGATTCTCAGTTCCGCTCTGCAATAGCAGCGCCGGGACAAGGTGGTTTTGTCACATTCGTGAATAGGAATGTGCAGAATATTAATACTAACCTTGTTGCTAATGCACGTTATACATTTAATAATGTACACAATGTATCCGGTTTAGTTGGAACGGAATACAGAAGAGTGACTTCTGAGTTTCAGTCAACGCGAGGGGATGGATTTCCCGGCCCATTTTTCAAAGCAATTAGTACAACTGCAAATCCTGTAACTGCTGCCGGTTCCGGTACAGAGTGGAGGCGGGGCAGCTACTTTGCAAATGCCAAGTATAACTACGACGAGAAATACTTTGTCTCTGCAACAGCAAGATTTGACGGTCACTCACGATTTGGTTCTGAAACACGTTGGGGATTTTTCCCTTCTTTATCAGGTGCCTGGAGAATAAGTGAAGAAGATTTCTTTGATGTAAGTTTTATTGATGAAGTTAAATTACGTGCCGGTTTCGGTACAACCGGTAATGCCGCAATTGGTAATTTTGCTTCGAGAGGGCTTTTTGCTGCAACAGGTTCTTACCAGGGTTCTACTGGATTAACACCCGATCAGCTAGGAAATGCAAACTTAGGTTGGGAAGAGGCTAAAGAGATAAACCTTGGTCTTGATTACGAATTGCTGCAAGGCAGAATTACCGGATCAATAGATGTTTATCAAAAAGACAATGAAAAACTATTGTTTGAAAGACCTTTACCAAGAGATAGTGGATTCGAATTTATAAATGAGAACATTGGTGTAGTTAGAAACCAAGGTCTGGAGTTCGAAATCAGTACAGTAAATGTTAATAAAAACAACTTCGTTTGGAGTACTCGTTTTAATATTGCGTTTATTGATAATGAAATACTTGAACTGCCCGATAGAACAGATATTAGACCTGATGCTTCAACAACGGCTCTAAAAGAAGGGAAGCCCATTGGATTGATTCAAACTCCAAGATGGGCCGGAGTAAATCCCGCAGATGGTAGGCCAATGTGGTATGATGGCGATGGAAATATTACCTTTAATCCTGTACAGGCTGATGATGCAATAGAATATAAAGATGGTGTTGCAAATACAGTTGGTGGATTTGGTAATACAGTAAGTTATAAAGGGTTAAGCCTTGATGCTTTCTTTCAGTTTAGCTTGGGGCAGTGGGCATTACCTAGTACTGATTTCTTCTTTACCAGAACTCCTGATTTCTTAATGAACTTGTCTGAAGAAGTATTAGATAGATGGAGACAACCAGGTGATATTACTCATTTTCCAAGAGCTATGGAACAAGGTTCAAACTTTGCTGAAACAGCAGACTATAGAACCCAGTTAGGTACTCATGCTTTTTATAATGCCAGCTATATCCGCTTAAAAAATGTTGCTTTAAGCTACAGCTTGCCTGCTCGTTTTGCCCAAGAAATTGGTCTGTCAAACGTTAGGTTTTTTGCCTCAGCAACAAACTTAATTACATGGACAGCATGGCCTTGGTATGATCCAGAGGTTGCTTTTGATACACGAGATATCTTTAACAACTCTACTGCAGCTTCATATCCAACAGAACGCCAGGTTAATGCCGGTATAGAAATCAGGTTTTAATAAAATTAAATTCTGTTTAAACCATAATAGAAATTTAGGTTATACAATGAATAAATATATAAAAGTTAAATTAACAGTAGTTGGAGCCCTGCTATTTATGTTTGCAGGCTGTAACGATATACTGGAAAATGTGCAACCGCAGACAGCTGTATCCGGTGAAGTTGTGTTAACATCAGAAGATGGTGTAATGGCACTTCGAGCTTCCATGTATTCAAAAATTCACTCTAGTTTTGCTTATAGAACTGAATACTTTGTAGGACCCAGTGCTTTTTCGGATGAAACACGTAATCGCCCGGGCTCAACTAGGTATCAAAACTTAAATGATGCTACAGGTAATGAAGGTACTGCTAATATAGGTACTTGGGGCACTCATTATAATATCATTCAAGATGCCAATCTTTTGATTGGAGCGATTGAAGATGGAGTCATGGATGCAGCAGCTCTTAATCGTATTAGAGGCGAAGCTCTTGCCATTAGAGCATTTGCAATGCACAATCTGGTTAAGGTATATGGTTATGAGCCGGATAATGTAGATATCGGCCCGGAAAATAACTGGGATCTTGGAGTCATCATAAGAACTGAACCAGTGTTAGATGTTAGTGATGCAGACTTTCGTCCAAGAAGGACTGTAATTGATGTTTATGGTCAGATATTACAAGATCTATCCACTGCCAAAACACTTCTTGCGGGTGTGAATTCTAATAACACCTTCGCTACAGAAGCTTTTGTGGACGGACTATCGGCGAGAGTTAATCTTTATGCCGGGAACTGGGGCGCAGCTGCAACCGCTGCACAAAATGCTATAAACAACAGCGGCAGATCACTTCAGGCTACTGAAGCTAGTGTAGCCAATATGTTTGATGAAAATATTGGCGGACATCCTGAAGCTTTATTTAAAGTGGTTGTTAACCCTGATACCGAGGTCGGTGGTCCTGAAGGAACCTTTGGTAATATTGGACCTGCCACATATACTTCTGATGGATTTGTGGCTCAACTACCTACACAATTCCTGATAGACAAGTATAATGAAGATGACTTTCGCTTAGGGTGGTATAGAGATTGCGCCGAAGCTCAGCGAATTGTCTTGAACCAACCAACAGGGTGTGATGCAATTAATGATGAAGGATACTCAATAGTTAAGTTTAACGGGGCTAAGGGAAATTCTGTTGATGACCTGCCTTATATGAGACTTGCTGAAATGTATCTCATCCTTGCAGAAGCTTCTGCTAAAAGTTCAAATAGTCCAGCTGCAGGTGTACAAGCACTTCAAGAACTAAGAGATGCCAGAAATGCTGGGGTTGTTCCTGCAGGCGCATTATTAAGTATGACTGCATTTGAGGACTTCATTTTAGATGAAAGGATGAGGGAGTTAGCGGTAGAAGGACATCGTTTCTTTGACCTGAAACGACTCGGAAGAGATGTTAGAAATCCTGATGGTTCTATTAAGATGCGTGCAGATACATATAGAATTCTTGCACCTATTGGTAATACCATACTTAATGAAAATCCTGAATTGGTTGAAAATCCCGGTTACTAAGATTATCAACGAATTAACAAAAAACTTTAAAAATCATATCACATGAAGATTAAATTATTAATAGTTGCAATTATTCCACTGATGTTTATGGGTTGTATAAACGACCTTTTTGACGAAGGTGATACACTTAAATCATTCGATGGTCCAACCGTAGTTGGATTCTTTCCTCTTGAACAGGAAAGAAGTCTTAGTGACGAAACAGCGTCAGTACAAATACAGTTAATTGGTGAGCAAAGAGCCACAGATTTAGCTGTTTCTTATAGCGTTGTAAGTAGTAGTTCAACAGCTGAAGCTGGAGTTCACTATAATATAACTACATCATCACCTGTAACTTTATCATCCGGTACTAGTACCGTAGATGTCGTTATAGAACTGATTGAAGATAGTTTAGGTGCAGGAGAAGAAGTTGTTCTGATCCTTAACCTCGAAGGGGGCAGCGGCGTAGATGCTTCTGTTAACTTAGCTAATGCGAGAGTGTTTATTCGAGGTTAATTCCGAATACCATTCTTAAAAACTTAAAAGCCATGCTTCTAATAGAAGCATGGCTTTTTTTATTTTTGTCGCTCCCGTCATAAAATAGGTTTATAAAAACCGATGTATAAAAAACGATCTAACCAAATAAAAAAGAGAATTTATCTGATTATCAATTGGGGCTTTAAATTAATTGTGGTACCACAAGTTGAAATAGACGAATTCACTTTATATACTAGCTCAGAGACAATATGGAATTCAGGACAGGGTACGTATTGGTTTAGTTGAGAATTCAGGGAACATTGGATGGTTTTCCAAAACAAACCAGACCATTTTTGGGAAACAATTTAAAGAAGAAAACCCCAACTGAGCGAATTAAGCGATTGGAGCGAGAGCTCAAATGAGAAGGAAATTTGATCCTTGTGAAAATGATCGGTATTGATAAGCAGGAACACAGTAGAACATGAGACGGTGACCCTTCCACTCCCATCTGAGCTTTCAAGGGGATATGGAAATGAATTGACACAAAGTGTCGTAAATTGTTTGAGACTAGACAGTAAAGCCTATGCGTAAAGCCTAAGAAATTTATTTCTTGCGAACGTTTAATCCCTAATTTTTTTACAATCGTAGTAAATCGTAAAAGGTTTTTTCAAGATGGTTATAATCGTTGCCTCCCATTCTGAAGATATAGGAGAAAAAGTATTTAAGGCTATAACCTGCTCTCCAGTATACGGCCTGTTAACCACAGCTGTCTTTGTTGATATAAAATATTGAAGTAGTTGGTACTTCTGTCAACAATGTAATGAATAAAAGGAAAGAACTCATTTGGGTTTCTGGGCCTTTCAAAAAAGAAGTTATTCCGAGGATCTGTTCTGTCGTAAGAGTATGACCACTGCATACGATTTAGTGATCGATCAACATACCATGGTGGGCCGAAGAGAATATACATCATGCCCATATCGGTTTTCCATCCCTCTTTAAATGTAGAAAACTGTTTATTCGCTTCTTCAACCCGTTCGTAATATAAACTTATAACAGATTTCGCCCTGTTTTGACTTCCAACATTTGATAACCAAAAACGATCAACAGCATTTTTAAGCTCTTCAGGATCTTCAATCTCCATCATGCGTTCGTGATCTTTAGCATCCATTAAATAGTAAAGAGGTTCTGCCATTTCTCTTGGTGTTAAAATATTAGGATAATTTTCGCTCGTAACAGAGAAGTCACGCGCTCTATAGATAGTTTCTCCATTACTATCTTCTGTTTCAGTCTCAAAGCGGTAATTTCCGGGGGGCAATAGAGGATAATTAAACTCAATTAAAACGCTTCCCGGATCATCCAGCCGCCGAGTGTTAGAATCAATTTCTTCGGGGTCTCTTACATCAATTCCTTTATATCCAATTGATGAACGAGAATAATTATTGAAATGGAGGGGGCGCGCCGGATTTGTATCGGAATCAAAGAATAGCAGGCGGGTACGAACGGCTAAGGGATCTTCCACGTCATTATTAGTAACCTGAAATTCAAATTTAAGGCTGTCTAACCGCGATGGTGCATTGTAGGTTGTAATAGGGATAAACAAAGAATCATCATTCGATAAATTAAGTCCTGACAACCGGATTGCAGTAACATTAATCTCAGGATTGTCGGGATCAGGTATCGTTGCCGTAGTTTCTCTAAGTGTAGTTTTACCCGATGAATTGTCGGTAAGGCTAATGGAAATATCATAAGATCCCGGTTCTACATCCATATCCTTAATTAATGTAAATACATTTGGATTAGTGTAGCTGTTGGATATTTCTGATTCTATATGAAATTGCTCACGAAAAGTTGTATTGAAATTTCCTTGTTGCTCATTTATACGTATTTCAAGCGTTACCTGTGCAAAGTTTATCCCTTCTATAGTTCTGTAGACCAAGCTTCCATAGACTATTTCGTTTGTAATATTTACCACCGCATTATCTTGCTCATCCAGTAAGCCAATTGCAGAAATTCTTAATTCAGGAAACCCTTCTTCAAATCTGTAATCAGAACCCCTCTCTATATTGGGATTCATAGAACGTGCACAACTTGCAAGAAATATGCCGGCTAATAATAGTAAACTGTATTTTAGTAGTTTCATCTTAACTCAGTTAAATAAATTTCCATCTATAAACCAAAAAAGAAAACGTTATTAATTTAAAGTATATTATCATGTTTTTGGTTCATTCATATCACAAATAGGTAAAAATGACCTATTTTGCTTACGTAAAAGAAAATACATTGGAGTCATCTGATGTTTATGAAATCTGCTCAAAGGGGTTTTAAATCATCCGTTTTAGTTACAACCCAAATTACAGGTGATAATTGTTTATCTTAAGTAAATAATTTCATCATTTTAATAAAATTTAAGATTAATCAAATACATGTTATCAGGTTCAAGAAGAACAAAAATAGTTTGTACATTAGGCCCAAGCTCAAGCACCGAAGAAGAAATTGAAAGGCTTTATAGAGCCGGTATGAATGTTGTGAGAATCAATTTCTCGCATGGTACTCACGAAGATCATGAACGAACAATAGGCTATGTACGAAAAGTAGCTATGAAACACCAATACTCCATACCGGTTTTGATGGATCTTCAGGGGCCGAAAATCAGGGTTGGCCAAATGAAGGATGGCGGACAGGTGATAAATGAGGGGGATATGATTGAAATAACCACTCGTGATGTTGAAGGAAATAACATGCTAATTCCAATTGATTATGAAGGCTTGTCTGAAGATGCACAAACCGGGAACCAAATATTGATTGATGATGGACTTCTGGAATTAAAAATTATCAAGAATGACGGTGGACGAATAGTTGCAAGGGTGATTGTTGGAGGTTTGCTAAAGTCTCGGAAAGGTGTAAATCTCCCTGATGTTGATATATCTATGTCTTCTCTCACCGAAAAAGACATCGAGGATCTGGAATTCGGGTTAAGAGTAGGTGTGGACTTTGTGGCTATGTCATTTGTTCGTAACGGGAATGATGTTCAGGATGTAATTTCAAGAGTAAGGGCAGCCGGAAGTAACGCCGCAATTATAGCAAAAATTGAGAAGCCGGAAGCCGTTGAGATGATTGACGAGATCATTGAAGAAGCGGATGCCATTATGGTAGCAAGAGGTGATTTAGGCATCGAAATTCCCAGTGAACATGTACCTCTCGCACAGAAAAAAATTATAGAGCGTTGCCGAATAGCAGGAAAACCGGTAATTACCGCTACACAAATGCTGGATTCAATGATTAGCAATCCACGGGCAACTCGTGCAGAAAGCTCTGATGTTGCAAACGCCGTAATGGATGGAACCGATGCTGTGATGCTATCCGGAGAAACAGCAGCCGGTAAGTACCCGGTAGAAGCCGTACGTACTATGGATAAAATTATACGCTCGGTAGAGGAAAATTCCGAATCATTATACTATAGCCTGCAATACAAAAAACCGGATTGGAAAGAAAAACAGGTTATTGAATCTCTATCCTATTCTTGTGTTACCATGGCTGAAAATGTGGAGGCAAAAGCAATTAGTACTTTAACTCATTCGGGCAATACGGCTCGCAGAATTGCAAAGTTCAGGCCAAAAGTGCCTATCATTGCTTTTACAGAGAGTAAGATTGTACGCCGACAATTGAACCTGGTATGGGGGGTAGAATCTGTTCGTTTAAAAGAGCTGTTTGATACAGATCAAAGTGTAAAATTAATGGAAGACTATCTACTAACGAATGGGCTCGTGAATAAAGGAGACCGGGTAATTATCGCAACCGGAATGCCGCTGGCAAAAAGGGGACGAACCAATATGATAAAAATAAGTACTATTCAGGAAGAATAGACTATTCAAATCGACGTTTCCTATAGCTAGTTGATATTTTTTTTGCCGTAACTGCGCATACTGTAATTCTTTAAGGTTAGGTCATCGTGAAAAGATCGATACAAATTACACTTTTACTGTTTTTTGTGACCGGTTGCGGTACGCCACTCCAACAGCCATGGACTGATTTTAACGCTTATTTCAATACTTTCTATAATGCGGAGAAGTATTATAAAGAAGGATTGTCTCTTAATGAACGACAAGTAGCTGAGATCAATCCGAAAATCCCAATCTCTATCTATCAGTCTCCAACACAGGCGGGCCGGCAAGAGTTTGCAAAAGCGATAGAAATGGGTGCTAAAATACTTCGTGATTATAGAGGCTCCAGGTATGTAGAACCGGCTATTTTCTTGATTGGCAGATCCTATTTTTACAGATCAGAATATTTCTCTTCATTAGAAAAGTTTCAGGAGTTACAGCTTCAATCAACAGGGTTTAAAGAGCAAGAAGCAGTTTTTTGGCAGGGTAGAACCTATCTTGAAATGGAAACCTACAACGAAGGAATTCGATTCTTAGAAAATGAACTGGAGGTCATCAAAGAATGGGATCCATATATCCGTGCAAAAACAAACGTTCTTCTAGCTCAGCTGCATCTCGAGCGGGAAGACTGGCAAACAGGGGTTGAGTTATTAAATGCATCTATACCAGATTTGCAGGATAGAAGCATACGTTCACGATCCTATTTTTTGTATGGACAAGCACTGGAGAATTTAGGAGAATACAGCCGGGCCAGAGACGCATACGGTAGTGTTCATCCGGCCCATCAATCGTATGACTTAGTCTTTAATGCTCAACGGAAAGAAGCGGAAGTATCACGAAGGCTGGGAGAGTTTGAGCAAGCCCTAGAAATCTATTCAGCCATGGAAAGATCAGATAAAAATGTGCATGCCAAGGCGGAATTATCTTACGAAATTGCCAGAACCATTCAGCTGCAAGGGGACATAGAAAAAGCGTTCACCCTATATAATGAAGTCTTACAAAATCAATTACTGCAACCTACTCAACTAACCCGGGCAAAGACTTACTATGGACTTGCTGAAATCTATCGTAGTGATAGGAAAAATTACGAAATGGCAGCTGCATATTATGATTCAGCCGCTTCCCAAAATGTAAACCAATCAACACTTCCCGAATATTTTAACGCTTGGGAATTGGCATCATCTTTTGGAAGTTATGCACGTGTAAAAAATGAAATTACTGAAATGGACAGCCTTTTAATATTAGGCAGAATGGAAACTTCAGAGTTTAATTCTGTAATTGCAGAAATTCAGGCTATGCAGCTGGAAGATCTGGAACGAGATCGAAGCCAACGCCGGCAATCAAGGAATACAGTAGTAAATATTGAAGTCACTCAACAATCTGCGACTGAAGTATCTGAATCTAATAATTATGGATTTCTCAATATCGAAAACAGGAGATTGCTCACTGATGCAAGCAAACAATTTCAGGCTGTTTGGGGTGATAGGCCATTGGCAGATAACTGGCGCAGAGGGAGTGCCGTTAGAGGTTCCCGTTTGAGCCCGGTTGTTATGAGCGGTGATGACGCTGTGGTAGAAGAGCACCTGGAAGTCTCACCGCCAAACCAAGGGATACAGCTGGATTTAAATGCAATTCCTTTCACCCAAAATGAACAGGAAGAGATGCGGTTTCGGATCGAAAATCGACAATACCAGCTTGCTAATATTTTCTTTCTTTCTCTAAACATGCCGGATAGCGCCAAGGTTTATTATGAAAAAGTAACGGAGAGTATGTTAAACCCTCAGTTAGTTCCAAGGGCATTGTATTCTTTAGCTGAAATTGAGCTTCTGGAAGAAAATGTGGGAAAAGCAAAAAATTGGGGAGAACGATTACTAAATGAATATCCAAATACCATTTTTGCCCGACGTACCGCCGATCGACTGAATTTAGAATTTATGGAAACCGTAGATTCGGTTGATGTAGCTTCAACTGATTTTATGCAGATAGAGTCAACTCCAAACCCTGCAGAAAAAGCAATGGAGTTGCATAAAAAAGCAATAAATGAACCGGTAGCAGAAAGACGTCCATTGATGCTTTTTGAGGCAGCAAACCTTTATATGGTTGCGGCTAAAAATCAGCATGTGGATTCGCTTCGTTCAATTAGCCGGTGGTTTGAAGAAATAGATTTGTGGGAGAAAAAGAGCCGTGAAATGATGGTTCGTCAGGATTCAGCGTTTATGGCACTTACAGATACCACCCTATCTGATACAGAACAAAAGTATTGGGAAAGTATTGCAGATTCCACGTTAGCAGAACCGGATTTTAATTCACTGTTTCCATTTAAAGGAGCTTACTGGGATAGCACAAGATCGGTTTTAGATGACATCGAAACACGTTACAGCTCAAGCAGTGTAATGCCGAAGGTTCAAATTCTACAGGAATCATTAAAAATACCTGAGAGTGATGAAGTCGTTGATGAGAAACATTACCCTGATGAAAATATTAATATCGATCCCGGCCCGGACGCCCTGCCATGCAGCGAAATGACAGTGCCTGTGGAAATTGATGAAGGAATGGATCAATTTTTAAAAACCATTCATTATCCTGAATGGGCTGATGGAAGTGGAATCAGCGGAGAAATTTCTTTTTTAATCGATATTTCCCCGGCGGGTGAAGTTTTGACTTATGAACAGGTAAGTAATATTGACCGATCCGGAATTCCACAAGCCTTTGAGCAGGCCATTGAGGCGAACCTAAGATTTGTACCACTACAAATGAATGAAAGCATACAGTGTGTGATTACGTTTCCTTATAAACCTGAGTTCGATTTATGATCTTATCCAATTATCAAGGAAAAAGTCTCCCCTAACAAGGGGAGATTTAGAGGGGTGTCTATCGGTTTTTCCACAATCTGATGAACATCCCCCTCAATCCCCCTTTTTTAAGGGGGACTTTTGCGTTCATCATTTAATAATCGAACTAAGGTTATAAGGCACCATAGCCGGAGTTCGATTCTTATGTGAGTATAAAAGTAAAAGCCCCTTAAGGGAAGTTTTTGATGTGAAAAATGTGTCCTAACTTTTTTACTGTATTTGAGCCGTATACCCTGCCCCGGAAGGGGTAGAATATCAATAGCCCCGTATGGAGTGCGATTACCGAGGAACGAGGAGAGTACGGAATGCGGGGTATGTAAAGTGCCTCATGATTTCACCCGAGGCTGTAAATTTATTGAGGCTTATGAGTAAATACGAGGGGGGTAATTCCATGAATCCATTCACGGCAGAAATTTCTAATTGAAAAATAATCGAACTGAGATTTACATTAAAGAAGTACTTTGGGTTTCGATTCTTTTCGAAGCTGATAAATATGATCCAGCCCATTTTCTCTTAAATACTCAGCAATACCTTCATTAATTGTTTTTACAATGCGTGGGCCTTCATAAATCATTCCGGTGTAGATTTGCAATAGATCGGCACCGGCAAGTATTTTCTCCAGGGCATCTTCTGCAGTAAAAATCCCACCCACTCCAATGATGGTTTTCTCACCTTTTGTGTATTCGTAAATTTGACGAATCTTTTTAGTGCTTTCATCTCTGATGGCGGCTCCGCTTAACCCACCGACACCAATGCTTTCTATTGTTTTGGTTGATGTATTTAAACCTATTCTCTTTGAGGAGGTATTGGTAGCAACATATCCACTTACAGCGAAAGACTCACAAACGTCCAATAACTCATTTAAATGATTTTGAGATAAATCAACGGAGAGTTTTATCAGTACAGGTGGGGATGATGCGTCAATTCCAATTTCGAGGTGATGAAGTAAGCTGTTTAGTGTTTTGGGATCCTCAAATGTTTTTCCCTCCGTTGTGTTGGGGCAAGAAACATTTAGCGTAATA
Source organism: Balneolaceae bacterium (assembly GCA_041747055.1). Taxonomy (GTDB): domain Bacteria; phylum Bacteroidota; class Rhodothermia; order Balneolales; family Balneolaceae; genus SW132. The sequence goes on along the minus strand of JBGTFX010000412.1, from coordinate 553 downwards.
TAATCAGCAACATCTTGAGACAAATCATAGCTGAATTTATAATCATCAAGAGCCTTTTTTCCCATAATATTCGGGTCGTGGGTTTTGGCAATATTCACTCCTAATGGAATAGAGGCAGAAGATTTTTTCAATCGCTTAATAATGGTTTTTGCCCCATCATTATTTAATCCAAGCCGGTTGATTAAGGATTTGTCCTCAGGTAACCGGAAACTTCGCGGCAACGGGTTTCCTGAATTAGCATCAGCTGTGATGCTGCCAACCTCAAAAAAACCAAAACCCAGCTTTTCCATTATTGGGAGAAGAGTTCCATTTTTATCGAATCCCGCTGCTAACCCAATTGGATTATCAAAATGAAGGCCCCAAATATTTTGATGCAGTGACGGATGTTTTGCCCGATAAATTGCGCCGGTTATACCCTTAGCCCCCGGAAATTTAATAAGGTTTGATACTGTCTTAACCGTTAGTTCATGAGCTTTATCAGCTTCAAGTTTGAATAGAAAAGGCCGGATAAGATATTTATAGGCACTCATAAAAGGTTATATTTGGGTAAGTT
>JBGTFX010000411.1:0-5001 GCA_041747055.1 Balneolaceae bacterium | reverse complement strand
TTATCTACTTGCCATAGAAATTTCAAGAATATTAGAGGATGCGGATAGCCAGTTAACACAGATTGAAAATAGATTGAGGGAGATGCAAGAAGAAGGAGATCCTGATTTAAGAGAATCTGATATTTTTAAATTTGAAATGTTTAAATCTAATTTTGAAGTTCAAAAAGTTGAGGTAGAACAAAATCTTCAATTTGTGGAAAGAGTTTGGCAACGGGCACTTCGAAATGTTGACGTTTTATATCGCCCATATGAAGATTTTCTTGAGCCCGTTGCTGTACAGATTGAACCCTATTCCTTCTATGAAGAGAAAGCATTTCAAGACAGACCGGAGCTTAAAGGTGTTGAATCCGGAATAGAGGCAGTGAGTAGTAAAGTTAATGCTGTAAAGGCACAAAACTACCCCGCATTGGTTCTGGGCTTAACCGGTAGCTATGCGAATACACCCAACCGACCGAGACAAACCAATCCATTTATTATTAATAATACAAACTTTGCGTCCGGTGCAGTGGGGTTAAGCATTCGCCAAAACTTGAATTTTTCTTCTATGAGAAGAAATGTAGAAAGAGTTCAAATTGAACATAAAAGAGTCACTGATTTAAAAGATGCAGTTAGTGATGGCATACTTTTAGAACTTAATCAGAGTTTTAGAGAAGCCTTAATTGCGGAAAAAAGAGTTAGGCAGACCGAAGAGTCACTGGTAACTGCTCGTAATTGGGTGCGGCACGAACAATTAAACTATGATATAGGGTTTGGAGACGTGGAAGATTTGACAGACGCTATTCGTGCAGAACTTGAAACAAGGTTAGAGCTGAAACAAAATGTATTTGATATGAATAGAAGAGTAGCAGAGTTATTTAAAGCATCCGGATTACCTTTATCACAATTGAGTGTAAATTAAACCCCCTAAATTATGTTAAGTAAACTTTTATTATTGTTCATTTTACCGCTGATGGGTTTCGCAAGTGTCATTGCACAAGATGAAGAACAGGAAATTCGTCAGCTTTTAGAGGAAAGAGATGCACAAATTAAAGTGCTGTTAGGCCCAAAAGGAAATGAGTATACACAAGAGCAAAGGGATGAAATAAAAGATATTGTTAATAATGTTATCGACTTCAGGGCAATGGCTTCTCATGCGTTAGGCAATACCTTTAACACTATTTCAAATGAAGACAGAGAAGAATTTGTTTCTCTTTTTGCAACTATTATTAGGGATAATTCTTTAAATAGATTGGATATTTATCGGGCAGAAGTCACTTATAACAACATTGAGGCAAGAAATGGCTCAGCAAAAGTAGAAACAACAGCACGTTTAGAAAATGTGCGAACTCCGGTAGATTATGAACTTGAAAAGAAAGAAGGGGAATGGGTAGTAACAGACCTTATTATTGATACAGTTTCTACTGCGGACTCTTATAATCGACAGTTTCAAAGCATAATCCGCCAGCGAGGTTTTGATGCATTATTAAATAACCTGAGACGTCGGGCAGAACGTGCTTCAACATAAATTATAACAATGCAGGATTCTTTTACGGGGACTAAATTAGGTGTTGAGGGATATGTATATAATACATATGGAAAAGAAGAGTACCTTCGTCATGCCGTTGCAAGTGTAATATCTCTTAGAAGATATGATCAAACACGTTCTGTTGTAATATTTTGTTCTGAACAGCACGCGAACCTTCTAAATAAAGAACCGCTGGATAATATTTTTAACGAAGTATTTATTCTCCCCAAAGAAAATCGATCAATAACAGGTTTTAAACATAATATTGATCAATTTATGCCCTTCGAGAAAAATCTTTTTCTAGATAGTGATATGATTTGGTGTAAGAATCCTCACTCACTCTGGCAATCGTTTTCACCTTATCAATATACTATTACAGGAAATCAAACGTCCGATAACTTTTTTGGGGGACCTAAAGGATTAGGAATAATAAAAGATTTGGTATTTCGAAAACGTAATCGTACCCTCAAAAAATTTGATTTAACCTATTTAAGCAGAGTTCAATCTGGAATGATTTATGCTTCCAATTACGAACTAACAGCAAATGTTTGCAAGTGGGCTAAGAAAATGCTGCAAGATAAGCACCTCACTCATTTTAGAAGCAGAATGGAAGAATCGGGTAGAAATGAAGAGTCTTGTGAATGGAGTTTAGCCATGGCAATGTCGAAATTGCAACTTCAGGTATACCCTTGGTTTTATGGATATATAAGCCCACAGTTAGATTTCATTGAGAGATTTACATCTTATGATAAAGATTTTAAAAACGTTTCCTGCCTGTATTACTCCAACAAAGTTGTATATAATTTACGTGGAATTCCGGTGAGGTGGATTCAAGAACTGTTGCTCAAATCTTTTACTATTTTCCCCGGAAAAGGAGATTATTTGTATGTGACTCCATATTGCTTACATTTTGGATGGTATCATCAAAAACAACCCTTCTTTGACTTTGCAAATCGAAAATGGGAAGAACTTCATTCAAATGTTGCGGATGCTGAATACAAGACCGTTTAATTTAAATGATGACAATTCATTATTTATTGCCTAGCTCATTATGAAAAATGTGCTAATGATTGCTCCATATTTTGTTCCCAGAAGAAGAGTAGGATCACTTCGTCCATTCAAGTTTGCAATTCATTTAAAACAATATGGATGGAATCCTACGATACTAACTATTAAAGATTCAAAAAATAAACTATCTGAACAGGAAAGAACACTTTTAGATGGGATATCTATTATTGAAATTACCCCTCCATTTGATCGAACGGTAAAACAAGGCAACACTTTCAATGAAAAGAATAAAACCTCAAGTAAATCACTATCAGCAACAGTTTCTAATTGGTTTGATAAACAGATTCCAATAGATAGCTGGATGATGCTTTTCAGGTTTAAATACAATAGCATTAGAAAAAATGTTCAGCAAATAAATCCTGACTTGATATGGAGTACGGGTGATCCTTGGTCGGGTCATTGGTTGGGATATAAATTGTCAAAAAATCTTTCAAAACCCTGGATTGCAGATTTCAGAGATCCTTGGACTCTATCTGATATTAATTTAAGAGATCGCTCTTCCTTTTCGTCAAAAAGAGACAGTTTATGGGAGAAAAAATTTGTCCAAAATGCCAATAAATTAACTTTTACAGCAAGAAGTACCGAAAAATTATATAAAGATCACTACAGCTTACATGCGAAAACCGACACAATCTATAATTCTTTCGATGACACAATCTCTGAAAAATCAAAGAGTTGGGAAGTTGATTTTGATGATAAGTACTTAAATATTTTATTTTTTGGAAGGTTCAGAAGATTAAGTCCGGCATATCCCATCATTAAAGCGCTACACAATTTATCATCGAAGAATACTGATGCACTAAAAAAAATCCGGATTCATTCCTTTGGAGAGATGGAGCCTGAAGATGTGCATTGGGTCGAAAAATATGAACTGAAGGATCAATTCATCAATCATAAGCCGGTTTTACCTCAACAGGGAACTAGTGTATTAAACAAAGCAGATTTGCTGCTGGTAAGTACAAATGAAAAACGAAAGTACATTATTCCTGCTAAATTATGGGAATATATTCAGGTTGATAAACCTATTCTGTCAATTGCTCCAAATTCGGAAATAGCTGATATTTTAGAAGAAACGGGCACAGGAATTCAATTTCCACCTCAAAATATTTCTGAAATTGCTCAGTATTTAATTGAATGTGTAGAGAGTAAGAAACAGTTATTTTCAAACAAAGGATATAGTTCGAAGAAAAGAGTTAAATTTACGGCTCAATATACCGCGAAGCAGTTATCAAAAATTATGGATGAACTGACTGTGGATGGCTAAAGAAAAAAAGGCAAGCTTATCAGAAAAAGCGGGAGTAGTAGTTTTTGCCCGCATCATCACCACTGTAATCGATCTGGCAATTGTAATTGCCACAATACAGATTCTTTCAAAAACAGATTTCGCCATAATTGGCTATCTGTTGATGATCCATGAAATTGCCCGTAACCTGGCAACACTGGGTTTCCCCGAAAGTGTATTTTATTTCTTTGAACGAATTACCGGAAGTGCTAAAAGAGGTTTTACTGCTCAAACAATAGCCATTCTTTTAGGCACGGGTTTTATTGCCGGAATCTTTGTTTTAACCGTAAGCTATTTTGCGCCCTCACTTCTTACAGAGTGGGATCCATTCAGCGTAAATCAAGTTCAGGATCTATTACCATGGATTGGGCTGCTGGCCGTTCTTGAAATTCCAACATGGCCAACTACAAATGTTCTGTTGGCTTTAGATAAACAGAAGCAATCTGCATGGTACGAAATGATTACCAGTGTGTTGACTTTCGGTTGTTTAGTTGGTCCACTGGCACTTGGTTACGGGTTAGACATTGCCGTGTACGGACTTGTTTTGTACGGAGTGATACGGTTTATTGGCTCGTTTGTTTGGCTTCAGATTTCTTTACCTGCTGGAAAATTGAGTGAATCGGAAGTATCTCTTCGGAAACAGGTAAATTTTTCACTTCCACTTGGGTTTTCAGCTTTAACTAATAAGATAAATCGCTACGTTGATAAATTTGTAGTTTCAATTCTTCTCCCCGCCACTGCTTATGCTGAGTATACCATTGGAGCGCAAGAGGTGCCCATAATCAGGGTAATTCCTTTTGCCGTAGGTTCGGTGTTAATCAGCCGCTATGTAAGCCTGCAGCTAGATTCAAATAAGGAGGAGTTGCTAAAGTTATGGTACCGGGGAGTGGAAAAAGTTAGTCTCTTGGTGATTCCACTTACCATTCTATCAATAATTATAGCACCGGATTTAATCTCGCTCATTGCAGAATCAGAGGGGACTGATTATTCTAACGCCGTATTACCATTCCAGATCTATAATCTTATAGTATTGATGAGGGTAACTCACTATGGGAGTATTCTGCAGGCCTTTGGCGATACAAAAGGAGTCTTCTACGTAAGCCTAAATCTTGTGGCGGCAAACATAATACTCAGTGTTCCATTTACA
>JBGTFX010000410.1:0-4149 GCA_041747055.1 Balneolaceae bacterium | reverse complement strand
TGTCACATAATTCCTTAGCGGCAAAACCACCGCTGATCCCTGAGCCTACTACAATTGCATCGTACGTATTATTTTCTTTTGCTTTATTATTCACATTCATTTTATAGTAGGGCTAATTAATTACTTAACATTCAGAGCTTTTAACCGATGTTTAGTAAGAAACTAAAAACCGGAATCGCTTACAAAAAAATTTGATCATATTACACTTTTTACAGTGGGCAGGAGCAAGAAAATCAGAAGTAGATGTAAGATTAATATCTATCTTTTCTTAATAACCGCCAATGTACATCTAGAAATACTTACGAGCTTTCCGGTTTCCGTTTCAATGCGGGTTTCCCAAACCTGGGTTTGAACACCGCGATGAATAGGCTTAGAAATTCCCAGTACATAACCACCAAATCGTACAGATTTTATATGATTGGCATTAATTTCTAAACCCACTGCCACTTTAGATTCATCCGCGATATTTAAATAAGCACCAATCGAGGCAAGAGTTTCTGCAAGCGCAACTGACGCACCGCCATGTAATATTCCAAATGGTTGAACGGTATTTTCATCCACAGGCATTTTGGCTTTCATCAGATCCCGACTAATCGTAATAAATTCAATGCCGAGAGCGTCACCCATATTTTTATGGGTTGCTGAGAGCATCTTTTCAACTTTTTTCCTGATTTCTTCTTCAATCTGCATGAGATTTTTTGGTGTATTTTGATAGTATTCAAAGAATAATAATGTAGAAAGGGATCAATTTCCTAATGATATCATCAGTAATGATCTTTTTATTAACCTGATTACGATTGTAGTTTTCAAAATCATATCTGATCGTATCTAAATCCCAAGGCTTAAATCCTCACTTAACTCAAACTAAGGCAAGGTCATAGGTAATAAGAGAAGGAACGCATTTTAGGCTTAAAGCCTGAAATAGAGCAAATTAAAATTTAAGGAACTATCTATTTTTAGGATTAAACTCAGGGAGTAAAACATATTTTTTTCGAACAAATTTTTAAATCTCGTCCCAAAGTGTAAATTTAGGGTAACAGTGTTAACCTAACTCATCAGGCTTTAAACAAATATTAATGACCTATGATATACCCACCAACTACTTTACCAGACCTTCTCTCAAAAGGTATCGATCAGTTTAAAGAAGGATTATTTACATCAACAAAACGCAATGGCCAATGGATAGATACAAGTGTATCTGAATTTCGGGAGAAGGTTCAGAATTTTGCGTACGGACTCTACGCATTGGGTGTTCGCCCCGGTGACAAAGTAACCATCCATTCCGAGAACAGTACAGAGTGGCTTATATGTGATTTGGCAATTTTATGCCTTGGTGCCGCAAATGTGCCTATTTATACCACTCAGCCAGGAGACCAGATAAAATATATTATCGAAAATTCTGAGTCTATGGCACACATTGTATCTACCGATGAACTTTTTGCTGAGACAAAACCAATTATAAAAGAGGTGGAGTCCGTAAAAGCTATTATTACACTGTTTGGGTCTAAACACAAAAAACTGAAGACGTTCGAAAAGGTAATAGAATCAGGAAAAGCACTGCACGAAAAAAAGCCGGAGCTTTTAGGAGAACTGACGGGTCAAATCAAACCGGATGACGTTGCTACCCTTATTTATACCTCAGGTACTACAGGTGTACCAAAAGGAGTAATGTTAACCCACAATAATATTGCTTCCAACGTACAGGCCTCAATGGAACGATTGCCTTTTGATCAACAGAGATTTAACGGAGAGCATGTGCTATCATATCTGCCTCTGTCTCATGTATTTGAGCGAATGATTACCTATATGTATATCTCTATGGCTGCTAAGATTCATTATATAGAAGTGATTGATGAAATAAAGGAAGATCTCGTTTATGTGAAGCCGTTTTTTATGGCAACCGTACCACGATTGCTTGAGAAAATTCATACCGGGGTAAAAGTGAAAGGCCAGGAGATGTCGGGCCTGAAAAAGAACCTTTATTACTGGGCGATCTATATGACTGAGAATTATGATCCTGAAAATCCTCCAACAGGTGTTGCCGGCGTAAAAAGAAAGATTGCCGATAAGCTGATCTATAGCAAAATTCGTGAGCTGTTTGGGGGCAATCTTCACGGAATGGTTAGTGGCGGAGCAGCACTTTCACCGGAAGTATTTAAGTTTATGAATGCAATTGGAATCAGCTGCGTGCAAGGGTATGGATTAACGGAGACCTCACCTGTAATCACAGTTCAAACACCGGATTCAATGAGAATCGGGTCTTCGGGGAAAGCTTTGGTGAATGTTGAGGTCAAAATTTCAGAAGACAAAGAGATTCTTACCAAGGGGCCTCATGTAATGAAAGGGTACTACAAACTGCCGGATAAAACCGCAGAAGTTATGACCGATGATGGTTGGTTTAAAACCGGCGATGTAGGGCATTTAGATGAGGATGGATTTCTTTTTATTACAGATCGTATTAAATCTATGTTTAAACTCTCAACCGGGAAATATGTATCTCCCCAAAATGTTGAAAATACATTAATCAACAGCGGATACATCGATCAGGTAGTGGTGATTGGAAACCAGAAGAAATTCTGTTCAGCGTTGATTGTCCCCTCATATGATAATGTGGTCAAACGCCTGAAGAGAAATGGCTACAAACCATCAGAACCGTTGAGCGAGGATAAAAAAATTAATGAACTCATTCAAATAGAAGTGGACAAGGCAAATAAACAGCTGTCACCTTGGGAGACCATCAAAAAATATGTACTTCTCGAGGAAGCGCTTTCCATTGATGGTGGAGAATTAACACCCACCCAAAAAGTGAAGCGGCCTGTTGTTCACGAAAAGTACAAGAAGCAGATCGACTCCATGTACGAAGAGTAGATTTTGATAAAGTGAAAAATTAAAGTCCCCCTTTGAAGGGGGCAGGTATCAGCAAAGCTGATCCAGGGGGATGTCCGTTACAGGTAGAAGTCAACTTGTGTACAGTGCCTTATCAACGGAAAGAAATCATTTTCCATCAAAATAATTTTAATCAAGAAATCAAAAAACCAATGATTCAAGACACAAATTTAAGATTAAAAAACATTCAAAACGTTGTGGTACTCGGCTCCGGAGTGATGGGGAGCCAAATTGCGGCGCACTGCATAAATGCCGGCCTAAACGTAAAACTGCTTGACCTGAAATCGGACGATCCCAAACAACCCAATAAAACGGCTAAAGAGAATATTCGAAAACTGACAAAAATGAATCCGGCACCACTAGCGCTTCCCGAATGGGCTGAGCGGATCACGCCGGGGAATTTTGAAGACAATCTTGGGTGGATTGAGGATGCCGATTGGGTTTGTGAGGTGATTGTGGAGCGAATGGACATCAAAAAAGAGATGATGTCTAAAATTGAAAAGGTGAGAAAGCCGGGTACAATTGTTAGTTCCAATACATCAGGGCTGCCCATTTCTGATATTAGTGAAGATGTGTCTGATGAGTTTAAAAGACATTTTCTGGGAACCCACTTCTTCAATCCTCCACGATATATGAAACTGCTTGAGATCATCCCGACTAAAAAGACGGATGCTGCAGTCGTTGATTATATGACTCGATTTTGCGAAAAAATTCTGGGCAAAGGAGTTGTTCACTGTAAAGATACGCCAAACTTTATTGCGAACCGGATTGGAGTATTCTCAATGGCGTCAATGATGCCTTGGTTCTTTAAGGGTAACTTCCGTGCGGAAGAGATTGATTTTTTGACGGGCACATTAACCGGCTACTCAAAAGCGGCTACCTTTCGAACGGCTGATATGGCCGGACTGGACGTACTGGATCACGTAGCAGAAAACTTATATCCAGCCGTGCCGGATGATGAGAGGAGGGAAGTGTTCAAGCTTCCTGATGAGTTCAAAAAAATGGTTGAAAAAGGAGCTCATGGAAATAAAGCAGGTCAGGGATTCTATAAAAAGGTGAAGACCGACAAAGGGAGTGAATATCATGTAGTAAATCCAGCCACGTTAGATTACGAGCAGCAGGAGGATGTTTCATTTGAATCTGCTGATAAAGCCAAAAAAGAGCATAAAACTTCCGGTGCCAGACTTAAGTATTTAGTCAATCAAAATGATAAAGCGGGAGAGTTTTTATGGCAGATCCATTGCGATTTACTGCTCTATTCAG